>JAYEOL010000032.1 GCA_034722995.1 Candidatus Cloacimonadota bacterium
TCTTTTTGGTTCTTATGCAAGGAATGAAGCAAATGAAGATTCTGATATAGATATTGCAGTAGTCCTTGATGGTCTTGCTAGTAGATACAAGGAAAGAGAACGCTGTAGTAAGATTCGGGCAAGAATCAGTTTAGAAAACAACTGCGTTATAAATTTGTTCTTTTTAGAGAAAAACGAATTGCTTGCAAATGAATATGCCCTGTATCGTAATATATTTAACGAAGGTATCATAATATGACGAAATGTTTTGGAGTCGGTGACTCTGTCACCGTAAAAATCAAAGCCGACGGAGTCGGCTACTCCAAAAAAGGAAATAAAATGTTCTTCGACATTAATAAGAATTTTAAAGAGTTTACAAATTACAAGCATTCTCCTGCACATCTTTTCCTGAATAATGCGTATTATATTATAACTGCTCATACATTAAAAAACTTAAGACCGTTTTATGATGATGAAAGAAAGGGGATTTTGCTTGACTCAATTTTTATGAATTTCATTAATCGAAACGATTGGAAAATGATTGCCTATTTTGTGGCGGATAATCATTATCATTTACTTATGAATTCAGGAAATAATGCTGGAAAATTATCAAAAATTATTGCTGATATTCATCGCTTTACAGCAATTACTATTAATAAGATGGATAACCTTATTGGCAGGCAGGTTTGGTATCAATACTGGGATACAGTGATAACTTCGGAAAATTCATTTTATGCCAGATTTAATTATATTCATTATAATCCCGTAAAACATGGTTATGTAAAAAATAGTGAAGATTACAAATTTTGCAGTTATAAAAATTATTTTGAAAAAGATGAAAATGGAATGATTTTTACAATGAAAAAATACCCATTTGATAAAGTAAAAGTAAAAGAACCATAATTTTATTTGGAGTCGGCGAGTCCCTCGCCGTATTATGTGGAGTCGGTGACTCTGTCGCCGTAAGATAATAAAGCCGAGAGACTCGGCTACTCCAAAAAGGAGTAAAAAAATGAAAAAGATATTTTTTTCTTTAACCGTATTTTTTCTTCTACTCTCCACTCCTTGTTTGGCAGGAGAGTGGAATTTAACCGGTTCTTTAAACCAAGGCCGTTCTGAGTTCCCTTCAGTACTTCTTGATGATGGTCAAATATTAGTTGCAGGTGGTATTATCGGTTGTTATGAAAATTCTTCCTGTGAAATCTATGATCCGGAAACTGGCCAATGGTCACCAACCGACTCAATGAGTTATGCTGTCGCTAATTTTTCCCTTACAAAATTACCTGACGGAAAAATTTTAGCCGTATATGGCATGTCTTCAGAAATATTTGACCCTGAAACAGAAACATGGAGTGAAATAGCAACATTGAATTTCTCTAGACATCATCACAGCGCTGTTCTGTTGCAAAACAGCAGAGTATTAGCTGTTGGTGGTGATAGTGCTAATGACTACAAAGGTTGCGAAATCTATAATCCTCAAACCAATGAATGGACATTAACTGGCTTTTGTTCTCATCCAAAACTTTGGCATACTTTAGAATTATTACCCGACGGACAAGTAATGGCAATTGGCGGCGGAAATTCTAGTTATGAACATTGCGAGATTTACGACCCAAACACTGAACTTTGGACTGAAATTGCATCTCTTAATGAATCCAGATATAATCATACATCTCATTTACTTCCTAATGGTAATGTTATGGCTATAGCCGGCGGGCCTGAACCATACCGTTCTTCCTGCGAAATCTATGATTTCCAAACACAACAATGGACTTATGCTGATTCTTTAGAAATCGGTCGCACAAATCACTGCTCAGAAAAACTTCTCAACAACAAAATTCTAGTAATGGGCGGGCAAGGCGAAACCGGAAGTGGATCCGGTCATTCATGCGAAATTTATAACCCTACAACCAATCAATGGCAAATTGCAGCTTCATTATATCATTCATACGGCAATTTCTCTTCTGAAATACTTAAAGACGAACGAGTGTTGGCAATTCGCAGTTGGTGCGAAATCTACACATGGAATTACACACCCACCGTGAATCTTGCTGGTCCAAATGAGGCTACAGTTGGAGAAACTTTAAGTTTCTCGATTACTGCCACAGACCCTGATAATGACAGCCTTGCCGTTCGCATTGACTGGGGCGATGACGAAATTAGTGAATGGACTGAACTTCAACCATCTGGAACTACTTTTGAACTTTCTCATTCTTGGACTGAACCAGGACAATACCAAGTTCGCGCTCAATCCGCCGACCAATGGTATTTTCAAAATCCAGAAACTCATAACTCCCTTTCCAACTGGAGCCAGCCATTAATAATCACTATCACTGGGCATGCAACTGACCCATCAGTCAACCCCGTTGAAACCGAAATCTTAATCTACCCCAACCCTTTCCGCACCTCAACCACAATATCTTTTTCCAATCAACAATCCCTGCCCACCGAAGCCTCGGCGCAGGCGGGAGGAATCAACAATCAACAATTCTCAATCTCAATCTTTAATCTCAAAGGACAAAAAATTAAAACCTTCCCAAATCTCCAAATCAACAAATCTTCAGATCAACAAATTGTATGGGATGGAAGAGATGCCAATGGTAAACCAGTCCCAAGTGGCATTTATTTCTGCCATTTGGAAAATAGTAGTTACTGTTCAACTAAGAAAATTTTAGTTTTTAAATAAGTAAAATTTTGACAAAGAAACTCGACTCGAGTCAATGACCCGAGTCGGGTTTTACAATAAATGTTGAAATTCTGAAATAAATTATAAATATATAAAGTTTAGTAAAAAATTATTTACATTTTTTAAAATTTTTTTATTATATTTATATAAAATTACTTGACATCAAATTAAAGAAAAGAGTAATTTGTTATTTAGTTCTTTGAGAAAGAAAAATAGGGTGTATACGAAACAACAACACAAAAAAGAGATATAATGGAGAGTTTGATCCTGGCTCAGGACGAACGCTGACGGCGTGGATTAGGCATGCAAGTTGAACGAGAAACTCCGACCTCGGTCGGAGGAGTAAAGTGGCGAATGGGTGAGTAACGCGTAGGTATCTACCTAATAGACTGGGATAGCCCTGAGAAATCGGGGGTAATACCGGATGTGTCCCGATTTTTATCGGTGCAAAGGTGGCCTCTATTTATAAGCTGCCGCTATAAGATGAGCCTGCGTCATATTAGCTTGTTGGTGGGGTAATGGCTCACCAAAGCGATGATGTGTAGCCGACCTTAACGGGTGACCGGCCACACTGGGATTGAGATACGGCCCAGACTCCTACGGGAGGCAGCAGTCGAGAATAGTCTACAATGGGGGAAACCCTGATAGTGCGACGCCGTGTATATGAAGAAGTCCTTCGGGATGTAAAATATTTTTCTATGAGAAAAAAACTCAGTAGGTAAATAGCTTACAAAGTATGATATTATCATAGGAATAAGCTCCGGCTAACTCCGTGCCAGCAGCCGCGGTAATACGGAAGGAGCGAGCGTTGTCCGGAATTACTAGGCGTAAAGGGCTAGTAGGTGGCTAATTAAGTTATATGTTAAATCCTACGGCTTAACCGTAGTCCAGCATATAATACTGGTTAGATAGAGTGCTGTAGAGGAAGGCGGAATTCCTGGAGTAGCGGTGGAATGCGCAGATATCAGGAAGAACACCAAAAGCGAAGGCAGCCTTCTGGGCAGTAACTGACGCTGAATAGCGAAGGTGTGGGGAGCAAACAGGCTTAGATACCCTGGTAGTCCACACAGTAAACGATGATCACTAGGTGTTGGTGCCGATAAAACGGCTTCAGTACCGCAGCTAACGCATTAAGTGATCCGCCTGGGGAGTACGACCGCAAGGTTGAAACTCAAAGGAATTGACGGGGACCCGCACAAGCGGTGGAGCATGTTGTTCAATTCGATGCAACGCGAAGAACCTTACCTGGACTTGACATTGATGGAATCCTTTAGAAATAAAGGAGTGTCCCTTCGGGGACCCTGAAAACAGGTGCTGCATGGCTGTCGTCAGCTCGTGTTGTGAAATGTTGGGTTAAGTCCCGCAACGAGCGCAACCCCTACCCTTAGTTACCAATATTAAGTTAGGGACTCTAAGGGGACTGCCAAGGTGACAACTTGGAGGAAGGTGGGGACGACGTCAAGTCATCATGGTCCTTATGTCCAGGGCTACAAACGTGCTACAATGGCCGGCACAAAGGGCAGCGAAGCAGTAATGTGGTGCAAATCCCAAAAAACCGGCCTCAGTTCGGATTGGAGTCTGCAACTCGACTCCATGAAGTTGGAATCGCTAGTAATCGCGAATCAGCAGGTCGCGGTGAATACGTTCCCGGGTCTTGTACACACCGCCCGTCAAGTCAGCCGAGTTGACTGTACCCAAAGATGGTGAGCAAATCCTTACGGATAGCAGCCAACAAAGGTATGGTCAATAAGGGAGACTAAGTCGTAACAAGGTAGCCGTACCGGAAGGTGCGGCTGGATCACCTCCTTTCTAAGGAGAAAATAAATTCGTATGCACCCTTTTATATAGCAGCTTAGGGCTTGTAGCTCAGTTGGTTGGAGCACCGCTCTGATAAGGCGGGGGTCGGTGGTTCGAGTCCACCCAGGCCCACCATTCTTAGAAGAGCGAAATATCATATACCTGTTATTGTTTCTCGTGGGATTAACTCAGTTGGGATAGCGTCCCGATGCAATCGGGAAGGTCATCGGTTCGGCGACCATACGGAGTTCTGCCATTTTGTAATTGGTTGATGTTTCTGTATTTGATATGTATAAATTCCTGGGGGATTAGCTCAGTTGGGAGAGCGCCGCTCTTGCACGGCGGAGGTCGTCGGTTCGAACCCGTCATCCTCCACCATTTTAAGATATAGTTTTTGAATTTTTTTATTTATCGGTTATTTGAAAGATATATAGTAGTGAATTAAAGTAGAAGAATAGAGTAAGGCATTAAGTGCATTCGGTGGATGCCTTGGAGTTAGATTGAGATGAAGGACGTGACCAGCTGCGATAAGCTTCGGGGAGCTGTAAGTAAGCATAGATCCGGAGATTTCCGAATGGGGTAACCCGTTCCTGTTAATACGGGTTCATCATATATCTGAATAAAATAGGATATATGAGTCAAACGCAGAGAACTGAAACATCTTAGTATCTGCAGGAAAAGAAAGTAACAACGATTCCCTGAGTAGTGGCGAACGAAAAGGGAACAGCCCAAACCCGACACTTATTTAATATGTTTATGGAGGTGTAAGTGTATTATGTGTATGTATTATAGAATGAATTGAATACCAAAACTTATGTAGGATATACCTCGGATTTAAAGAGAAGATTGAAAGAACATAATGAAAGCAATAAAGGATATACTGGTAGAGGGAAGTGGAGACTGATTTATTATGAAGCATATCTATCAGAAGAGGATGCAAGAGAAAGAGACCTGTCTGCCGTTAGGCAGGGAGAAAACTAAAACATAATCGAAATAGTAAGAGATCTTTAATAGGAAGAATAAAGTCCCGATAATATCGGGATAAAGTAATAAGAACATATTAAATAAGTGTCGGGGGTAGCGGGACCTAAGATATATTTCGCTGAATTTATAGTTGAACTTTGCTGGAAAGCTAGGTCAAAGAAGGTGATAACCCTGTAAACGAAATAATGATAGCGAGATTTTAGGAATCCCAAGTAGGATGGGACACTTGGAATCCTGTCTGAATCTGCCAGGACCATCTGGTAAGGCTAAATATGATCTAACTACCGATAGTGAACAAGTACCGTGAGGGAAAGGTGAAAAGCACCCCGGGAGGGGAGTGAAATAGTACCTGAAACCGTTTGCATAAAATCAGTCGAAGTTTTGTGGATTTGCTTGCAAATCTATAGGATAACGGCGTGCCTTTTGTATAATGAGCCGGCGAGTTACTTTGAACAGCAAGGTTCAGTCCGATACGGATGAAGCCAAAGCGAAAGCGAGTCTGAATAGGGCGTAAAGTTGTTTTGAGTAGACCCGAAACCGAGTGATCTACCTATGTCCAGGTTGAAGTCCCGATAATATCGGGATGGAGGACCGAACCTACTGGAGTTAAAAATCCAGAGGATGAGATGTGGGTAGGGGTGAAAGGCCAAACAAACTCGGAGATATCTGGTTCTCTCCGAAACCTGTTTAGGCAGGGCCTTATATTAGATTAACGGAGGTAAAGCACTGATTGGACTAGGGATCCCAAAAGATTACCAAACCCATTCAAACTAAGAATGCCGTTAATTGATGTATAGGAGACAGTCTGTGGGGGATAAGCTCCATAGGCAAAAGGGAAACACCCCAGACCATCAGCTAAGGTCCCAAAATATACACTAAGTGATTAAGGATGTTAAATTGCAAAAACAGCCAGGATGTTGGCTTAGAAGCAGCCATTCATTTAAAGAGTGCGTAATAGCTCACTGGTCGAGTGGTTTTGCACCAAAGATGATCGGGACTAAGTGTATTACCGAAGCTGTGGATCCCGAAGTTAATTCGGGGTGGTAGGAGAGCATTCTGTAAGGCTGTAAAGGCGTACTGAAAGGTATGCTGGAGCTATCAGAAGAGATTATGCCGGCATGAGTAGTGATAAGACCGATGAGAAATCGGTCCACCAAAAGTCTAAGGTTTCCTGAGTAAAGTTAATCTGCTCAGGGTTAGTCGGACCCTAAGAAGAGGCCGAAAGGCGTATTTGATGGGAAAGCAGTTAAAATTCTGCTACCCGATATAGATAGTGATGGGATGACGCAGTAATGCGAGGGAGTCTGGTGTTGGAAATCCAGATTTAAGCTGGTAGGTAGGATGAGCAGGAAAATACACTCATCTATTACTGAGAAGCTAATACGAGTCACATAAGTGGCAGAAGTCCCTTTATAAAGCTGCCAAGAAATACTCTCTAAACGATTAGTCTATATCGGTCCGTACCGCAAACCGACACAGGTAGACGAGGAGAGTATCCTAAGGTGTTCGAGTTAACTCTGGTTAAGGAATTAGGCAAAATTACCCCGTAACTTCGGAAGAAGGGGTACCATTAAAGGTGAAGAGTTTCGCACTCAGAGCTTTTGATGGTCGCAGTAAATAGGCCCAAGCGACTGTTTATCAAAAACACAGGTCTATGCAAAGTAGTAATACCATGTATATAGACTGACACCTGCCCGGTGCCGGAAGGTTAAATGGATGGCTTAGTGGGGATAGCGATATCTTCGCAAAGGTCAGAAATGAAGCCCCGGTAAACGGCGGCAATAACTATAATTGTCCTAAGGTAGCGAAATTCCTTGTCGGGTAAGTTCCGACCTGCACGAATGGTGTAACGACTTGGGCGCTGTCTCAACCAGGGACTCGGTGAAATTGCAGTGGCGGTGAAGATGCCGCCTACCCGCGAAAGGACGGAAAGACCCCGTGAACCTTTACTGCATTTTGATATTGTATTTTGGTACTATATGTGTAGGATAGGTGGGAGGCTGTGAAGTTCCGACGCAAGTCGGAATGGAGCCATCCTTGAAATACCACCCTTATAATATTGAGATACTAACTCCTGCCTTTATGAGGTATGAGTACAGTGTCAGGAGGGCAGTTTGACTGGGGCGGTCGCCTCCTAAAAAGTAACGGAGGCGCACAAAGGTTCCCTCAGCGTGATTGGTAACCACGCATAGAGTGTAAAGGCATAAGGGAGCTTAACTGTGAGACCAACGGGTCGAACAGATGGGAAACCAGGTCTTAGTGATCCTATCTCTCTGTATGGAAGGGGGATAGCTTAACGGATAAAAGGTACTCCGGGGATAACAGGCTCATAGCTTCCGAGAGTTCATATCGACGAAGCTGTTTGGCACCTCGATGTCGGCTCATCGCATCCTGGGGCTGGAAAAGGTCCCAAGGGTATGGCTGTTCGCCATTTAAAGCGGTACGCGAGCTGGGTTCAGAACGTCGAGAGACAGTTCGGTCCCTATCCTTCGTGGGCGGTAGATGTTTGAAGAGAGCCTCATTTAGTACGAGAGGACCGATGAGGACAGACCTCTGGTGAACCGGTTGTGACGCCAGTTGCATCGCCGGATAGCTAAGTCTGGAATGGATAACTGCTGAAAGCATATAAGCGGGAAGCCAACTCTAAGATTAGACATCTTTAAGACCCCTTGGAGACTACAAGGTTGATAGGTTACAGGTGTAAGTTCAGTAATGAATTTAGCCGAGTAATACTAATTGGTCAAAGCCTTATTCTTTCCCTTTTACTTTAATCACTACAACTTTTGGGCAGTGAAACTTTGGTTGTTATAGCAGCGTGGAAACACCTGTTCCCATTCCGAACACAGTAGTTAAGCACGCTTACGCTGATGCTACTGCACTGGTAACGGTGTGGAAGAGTAGGTCGCAGCCAGTTTTTTCACTGCCCTTTTTGTATCAGAAAAAATTTATAATACTTATTAAGAATTCAATTCCTACAATTTGAAAGAATATTCACCATAGAAAATAAGAAACCGTGTATTCATCGATCTTTAGAAAAGTTAGCATCCAAAATTCACGGTTCAACTGTTAAAGGCAAAAAAAATAGATAGAAAAAGGATTTAATCAAACTAACGAAAATCTTACATTAATATTTTCTCGGATCAATCGGGTCCACAAACAAAGTCTTCTGTTTTCTATAAACAACAAATCCAGGTGGGCTTTTTCTTGGTTTGGAAACATATCTAATCTTTGTAAAATCCACGGGAACTTTAGTGGAATGCTTTGCTTTGCTAAAATATGCAGCAATACCTGCAGCAAAATTTTTAACTTTCGGAGGTATATCTCTTAACCTTTCTGGATTACGAACAATCAGATGTGCACCATGATAAATCCTGCTATGAAAGAACCAATCATCTAATTTTGCAAATTTGGTTGTGAGTTCATCATTTTCACGATTGCTTCTGCCAACGAAAATTTCCCATTTCCTTCCTTCTGCCTCAACTGAAAACCTGCGGAATAATCGTTTCTCAAAGGCTTTTTTCTTTCTTGCCCTCTTTTCTTCTTGTAATTGACACAATTCTTCAAAGTTTTCACATCTTTCTACATAAGCTATTTTATCTAAAATATTTTGGAGCTTCTTCTTATTTACCTCAATTTGTGCTTGCAATTTTACTGTCCCTGATTTTGCTTTCTTATATCTTTTGAAATAATACTCCATATTCTTTTTCGGACTTAATTCTTCATTTAAGGGAATAACGATTTGTGGTGCGTTTTCTTCAAAATAATCAGTTACCTCAATCTCTTTCTGTCCCCTTTTGATTTTACTAAAATTTACTTTAAGAAGTTCTCCGAATTTTTTCCATTTTTCCACTTTCTTCATCTCGTGCAATTCAACTGATTCCTTTGCAATGACTTTTTCTATCCCGTTTACCTGTTTTTGCAAATTATGTAGAATTGTATTCTTCAGCTGAGTAAATATTATCTTCCTGCATTTTTCTTGATAATAAAACTGAAAGGCATCATTGATAGTTGAAAATCCTTGCGAATTTTCCGTTTCTATTAAGGATAAATATTTTTCTTCTGAATTGTAAAATATAATATGTTTGTCATCCATTTTGGAGTCCTGTTCTCCTGAACAGGTATTATTGAAAATATTATCTAATTTATCCGATTCTGGAGAATCGGGCTCCAAAGCTTTTACCTTATTTTTTATTTGAGAGATGATCTTCCAAAAATCTTCTGCAGGCATTTCAGAAATAAACTCATCTTTAAGAAATTTTGGCACATTGCTGAAAAGCTGAATAAATTTTTCCCATTCTTCTGGAAGCCTATCCCCTATCAAATTATAAAACTCTTTTTTTTCTAATTCTAAAATATAAGATTTCTTAACCTGGGGTGGAGGTTGATATTCAAGTCCAGGAAGAATTTGTCTAAACCTACTTTCTGAAAAACCTATTCTTTTATGAGAATCTAATATAATCCATTTCTCATTCTCATCCTGTCTTGTAAATATCATATTTTCATAGCGATTTATCAACTCTATAATAAGTTTATATCTTATTTTTTCCCCATCAATATCCTTCTTTTGAAAGTAAATTGATATTATTTTATCATTTTTAGCGATAGAAATTTTTTCTATTATACTTTTGTAAAGATGCTTTGAAATAAGGTTTGTAAATGTGGTTTCAATTTTTTGGTTTATTTCTTTATCTGAAAAGAAGCAGAGAGGCTCTCCTGAAAATAAAGAGATATTAAGATAGCTGTTGTTAAATTCTAAAATGTATTTTTCCCCATCCCAAAAAACATTTTTGAATCGGCTATTTATAATTTGTTTGGAAGTTTCATCTACCCATAATTTTAGAAATAAAAAATCCATCTTATTACTAACACCTCAAAGTATCTTTTAGCCACAAAGACACAAAGTCACAAAGTCACAAAGAAGAACATATACTTTAAAAATGTTAAGAAATGAATAAATCCTGATAAAATAGTATTAATAATATCTATGTTTATACACAAACTAACTAGAGTTGACAAAAAACTATAACCTCTAATAATCTTAGTGTCCCCGCGGACGCGGGGATTGTTGCTAAATTTTCACTTCCCTAATATTCCCCAGAGCACGCCAGCAGCAACAGCAGAGCCAATAACTCCTGCCACATTGGGAGCCATTGCATGCATCAAAAGATAGTTCTTCTTGTTGTATCTTTGCCCTTCATTTTGAACCACACGGGCAGAATCTGGCACTGCAGAGACCCCGGATGCACCAATCAAAGGATTGATTTTCTGTTTTAAAAATAGGTTCATAAGTTTTGCAAATAACACTCCTGTCGCAGTTGCAATACAAAATGACAAGGCGCCCAAAACAAAAATTTTTAATGCCTTATTAGTCAAGAACACATTTGCTTGAGTGCTGGCTCCTACTGCTATTCCGAGCAGTACAGTAACAACATCAATTATTGTATTTCTGGATACACTTGCCAATCTTTCAGTTACTCCACATTCCTTTAACAAATTTCCAAAAAACAGCATTCCTAAAAGTGCAACAGCTCTTGGTGCAATGCTGACTGTAATTAAGAAGGATATGATGGGAAAGATAATTTTTTCTTTCTTACTTACGATTCTTGGGGATTTCATTTGAATCACTTTTTCTCGTCTGGTAGTCAGTAATCCCATAATTGGCGGTTGGATAATTGGCACTAATGCCATATATGAATAAGCAGCAATTGCAATGGGTCCCAGCAGATGTGGTGCTAATTGAGAAGACAGAAAAATGGAAGTTGGACCGTCAGCCCCACCTATAATGCCGATAGAACCGGCTTCTGGCAAAGAGAATCCTAATAGTACCGCACCAACAAAAGTTGCAAATATCCCAAACTGTGCAGCAGCTCCTAATAAGATTAGCTTCGGATTGGCTATAAGTGTGCTAAAATCTGTCATTGCACCAATCCCTAAAAAAATCAAAGGAGGAAAAATCCCTGTCTTTACCCCAAAGTAGATATAACTAAGAACTGAACCTTTATCATAAACACCACCAAAAGTTCCCGGCATATTACCTAAGATAATACCAAATCCAATTGGAATAAGAAGAAGAGGTTCATACTTTTTTACGATACCAAGTGTAATAAAGAATACTCCTATCGCAAGCATTATCGCATTTGTATAATGGAAATGTGCAAAAGCAGTGGTTTTGAAAAAACTAAATAACTCGGTCATTTGTTTTCCTTAATATCTACCAATACTTGATCTTCCAGAACAGATTCCCCCTTTTTAATATTTACCTTATTAATAATTCCATTTACAGTTGCAGCTATTTCCGACTCCATTTTCATTGCTTCAAGAATTACTACAACATCACCGGCAGAAATCTCATCACCTTCTTTAACAAAGACATCAACAATAATACCTGGCAAAGGAGATTTAACCTGACCTGGTTTAATAAAAACTGAATCGCTTTTCCCACTAAGGGTTGGAGGTATTGTCAATACCTTTTTTGACCTTTCAAAATGCTCGGCAAGTTTTCCAAATTCAGACTCCATTTTAACTTTATAAATTATTCCATTTATCTCAATTTTAGCATTTATACCATCATACTCAACGACTCTGCCTTCAAATTTTTCACCATTGATTTCCAGCTTATAGGTTTTCATAAATATTCCCGTTTATCAATTTAAGTTACTTTTTAAAGTATCTTGTTGGTCTGCTCTTTATATTTCTCCAATATACATAATTTGACATCAATAATTTTGATACTTGCTGCCATTGGCTTGCCTTTGTTCTCTTCATAGTTAGAAGCATTTTGCTCTGAGTCTCAACTTCATTCTCATATAAAAAGATTATTGTAATTGCTGCAGCCTTTATGTTATGGTCTATGGGCGGGGATGTAAGCTTTTTAGATATCTGAGAAATTGAAATAAGTTTTTTGGAGATAGATTTGGTTGACTTTTCAATTGGATTCTCTTTGGTTTTAAAATAACCAAAAAGTTTTATTATTAATGCTATAATTGATAAACTTGCAAATACAATAATCATTCCAACCAGAACTATGTTAAAAACAAGTTGAGTATTTTTTTCTTTTGATTGAAATTTTTCAGACATCTTGTTTTCAAATGGGGGCTGGTTGGATTTTGTATCTAATTTTATAGATTCTGTTTGCTTTTCTGAGCCATACACAAAGTTTGTGCAAATCAGATTATCATACAAACTAAACAGATATAAAATAATTGCTATAAGCAGTAAAATATCAACAATTTTTTTCATATAGAATTAAAGTGGGATATTACCATGTTTTTTGGGTGGGTTAGAATCTCTTTTGGAAGCAATCATTTCCATTGCTCTTATAAGTCGTGCTCTGGTTTTTGCAGGCTCAATAATATCATCAATATAACCCTTTTGTGCAGCCTGATAAGGAGTAGCAAATTTTTCTCTATACTCCTCCTCTATTTTCTGTAAATATTTTTCTGCATTATCAGCTTTCTTTGCTTCTTTTCTGAATATAATCTCAACTGCACCTTTGGGACCCATAACCGCAATCTCTCCTGTTGGCCATGAATACATCAAATCAGCTCTTAAGTGACGACTATTAAAAACACAATATGCGCCTCCATAAGCTTTTCTAACAATAACTGTAATTTTAGGAACTGTTGCCTCAGCAAATGCGTAAAGTATTTTAGCACCTTCTTTAATAACTCCACCATGTTCTTGTTTTAAACCGGGAAGGAAGCCTGGCACATCTTCAAAACAAATTAATGGAATATTAAATGCATCGCAAAAGCGGATAAATCTTGCTCCTTTTTTTGATGCATTTATGTCCAAACAACCGGCTAAATACTTTGGTTGATTTGCAACAATGCCAATAGAATGTCCATTCAAATGTGCGAAACCAATAACAATGTTCGGGGCAAAGTACCTTGCAACTTCCAAAAACTCTCCATTATCAAAAACGCTTTTTATAATATCAATTATATCGTATGGCTTACTGGGGTCATCCGGAACAATACTATTTAAATTTTCACAATATCTATCAACCGGGTCAGAACAAACTTCAACAGGTGGGTCTTCAAGATTATTATTAGGAATGTACCTAAGAAGATTTCGTATTAACTTATATGTTTCCTCTTCACTTTCAGTAACAAAATGGCAAACACCACTTTTTTGTGCATGAACCATTGCACCGCCCAGCATTTCTGTACTTACATCCTCACTAGTAACTGTTTTTACTACTTTAGGTCCCGTAACAAACATATAACTATTCTTTTTATCCATTATGATAAAATCGGTAATAGCTGGTGAATAGACAGCTCCGCCAGCACAAGGTCCTACGATAGCAGATATTTGTGGAACAACTCCTGAAGCCATCACATTCTTCAAAAATATATCAGCATACCCTGCAAGTGAATCAACACCTTCCTGAATTCTTGCTCCTCCAGAATCATTAAGACCGATAATCGGAGCGCCCATTTTCATTGCCATACCCATAACTTTACAGATTTTCTCAGAGACCATTTTTGAAAGTGACCCTCCAATAATTGTGAAATCCTGTGCGAAAACATAAACCAAACGACCATCAATCGTTCCACATCCTGTAACAACACCATCACCAAGATATTTCTGCTTTTCCATTTCAAAATCTGTACAATGGTGTTGAACAAACATATCAAATTCTTCAAAACTGTCTGAATCAAGTAATAATTTGATTCTTTCCCGTGCTGTTAGTTTTCCTTTTTTGTGTTGGGCTACTATCCTTTTCTCTCCACCACCTAATAAAGCCTTAGCTCTCTTTGCTCTTAATGTTGCTAATCTTTCTGCTCTGTTCATTTTAATCCTCAAAATTAATATGAAAACATTTCATAAATTTTATGACTTTATAATTTTAATAATAAAGTCTTTGTTTCTTGCAAAGAAATTTATAAACATTTTTTAAATCAAGAATTTCATCTAATTAGTGTCTATTTGTAAACTCGGATTTTTCGACTCGTAAGTTTACCCCGTAGGGAAGAATGACCCCAGTTGGATAAAAAAATCCAACGGGGTAAACCATATCGGGGGAACGACGAGTCGATATAAAGTGTGTATTCAAGCCACCTTCCCGACTTGTCGGGATCGTCGCAAACTCCTTACAACTCGAAACAGCACTTTACTGACAGACACTAATTACCGTCTGTTTGTAAATGTAGAACGAGGTTCTTAGCCGGTTCTTCATAGTCCCGATGAAATCAGGATGAAGGGTGAACTCGTTTTCTTATGGCACATATAGAGCTTATTTACATTAACGACCTTGGTCAGTCTGGCCAGTCTTGGCTAGGCCAAGCCTATACAGGCGCCCAGATGGAAAGGTCGTTCTACAGATATTGACACAGTTCAAGCAAGACGCCATTCGTAGATTTTGGATGAACAAATGTCATTTTGACCCCATGAGCACCTTGTCTTGGAATCTTGTATATCAAATTGACTCTAGAACTTTCTAAAGATTCTATCTTTTTCTCAATATCTTCAACTTCTATAGCCAAATGATGTATTCCTTGTCCATGTTTTTGAAGGAATTTTGAAATTGGACTATCTGTCCTGCTCGGTTCAAGTAACTCAATTCTGCTGTTTCCAATTTTCATAAACGCTACCCGCACCTTTTGAGAAGGAACTTCCTCAATATCTGAAACTGTAAAACCTAACTTTTTATAAGTGTTTATTGCTTCGTCAAGATTTTTTACAGCGATGCCAACATGGTCAATTTTTTTCATTCTTTCTACCTCGTAGAAATTAACATCTTATTATTAACTCAAGTTTCACAGAAGTGGGACTCAATGAATAAATCATATTTAACTGTAATGACTATACCTTTTAATCCGCAAGCTCCGATACCCCGATGTATCGGGGATAAATCGGGTCTGGCGGATAAATTTATGTGAATTGGGGTGTTCGTCACGGAATGGTCCGTGGCGACTCTGTATGCGGCAAAAGGAGCCGTCAGGGACCACTCCCTGACGATAGCAGAAACATATCTTGAATATATATGTATAAAATTATTTTGCTGATTTAAAGGAATAACCATTTTAACTTTTTATAATATCTCATGCGAAGCTTGAGTAAGATTAATTTAATTTCTAAATCCGAATTTCTAATGTCAAATAAAATGCCAAAACTTAAATATCAAAATTATTTTTTCTGCTTTGATTTAATGATAATTGATGAGAAAATTAAATTAAGTTCAATAGCTTCTTTCCAATATATTTTTGCCTTATCTTTTAGCTGTAGAACTGCTTTTGCAATCACTCTAAACCAATATTTTGATTCTTTTGATTCTTTTTTGCAAATTCCTATTTTATGCTCAAAATCCTTTTTTGATTCAGCACAATCAGCTTCGCAATAATTAGCACCAACACTTGTACCCGCTTTAACTAATTGAGTAATTAGAGGTAGAATTATCGGTCCCCGATTAAATCGGGGATTGGGGATTTTTTTAGCGAATCCAATAATATCCTCACCAAATTTTGCAGTTCTCTCCTTTAAATCGAATTTCTTTTTATTTGCCATTTGTCCACCAGATGGAGGATCACTTGATATTAGAAATTAGGATTTTGTAATTTAGTTAACCAGTTTCGTAGACCTGAATATTACTGAATAAATTATAGTTACCTTTTTAATATCGCATACGAAATTTGAGTTATTAATTTATCATAGTTTTATTTTCAACCTAATCTTTTGAAAAATCTGGTGTTTAATTGTTATACTTTTTTATGAGCCTAAATACTTCTCAGCAAGTTTAACGGCTAACCGAACAGCCTTAAGATTCAATTGAACATATTTTGGTCTAATTCTTTTTTTCAAGGCTTTCTTAAGAGCATTTAGCGAAACAACATTAGTAATTTTACAGGTAAATGCTAATACAATAATATTTGTAACAATTGCAGTTTTAAATTTTTTGATTGCCAATTCAGTAAATGGAATCCCAATAGCTTTGCCTTCAATAGGATTGATGCTGATTCGTGATGAATCGTAAATAAAAGTTCCTGTAGGTTTTAACTTATCTATAAACTTATCAGCAGCTTCTTGAGAAAGGCATAGCAGAATATCCAGACTAACAGCTCTTGGGAAATAGATTATTTCATCACTTATAATAACATCAGCACGGCTTGAACCTCCTCTGGATTCAGGTCCATAGCTTTGGGATTGCAAAGCATGTTTTCTATCCAGAATAGCTGCCTCGGCCAAAAGTATTCCACCAAGAATTAATCCCTGTCCCCCACTACCACTTAATCTAATTTGTGTTTTCATTTTCGCTATTAAAATTTGCTTTTACTTCTTTAATTCGCCTTGCCAGTAACTTTCTTATTAATACTTTTGTTATTAGAAATATTTAATTCGCCGGCTAAGTGAGTTATCAATTTATCATACTCTTCAGTAAACTCTGGTTTATCAGTATCATAAAGAATTCCTCTGACAATTTTTCCTTTTATTTTTTCGGGGGAAAGTTTTGAAACTGCACTTATTGGAATTGTATTATCTCGCTGCCATTTTAACATTTCAACTGCAGAACCAAAATTATTTAACTTTCCATATGATATTGGACATTGAGAAATAACATCAACGATGGAACAACCTTTCTTTAGAATTGCCTTTTCAAAAATTTCTCTTGCCTCTGTTGTATGATATGCAGTAGTTCGTGCTACGAAACTTGCACCGGCACTACGAGCCAGATCACAAAGATCAAAAGTCGGTTCAAGTGCACCATAGGGAGCTGTGGAAGCATATTTTCCCGAAGGCGTTGTCGGAGAACATTGCCCACCTGTCATTCCATAAATATTATTATTGATAATGATTATTGTCAGGTTAATATTTCTTCTTGCAGCATGAATTAGATGATTCCCTCCAATGGCTGCAGCATCTCCATCTCCAGTAATAACTATTACATTCATCTCGGGTTTTGATAGTTTTATTCCAGTGGCAAATGCAATTGCTCTCCCATGCGTAGTATGAAGTGTATTAAAATCAACATATACTGGCATTCTGCTTGAGCATCCAATTCCAGAGACCATAGCAATATTATCCTTTTCAATTCCTAAATTGTAGATTGCTCGTAGAAGGTCACCAAGAATTGTTCCATTTCCACATCCTTGACACCAGACATGAGGAAACTTTTTACGATGTCTGAGATACTGATGAATAACTTTCTGCGGAATATTTTTCATTTAACCTCTGCAATTTTATCTAAAATTTCATCTGGTGTAATAATCAATCCATTATATTTTTGCAATTTAATAAACTTTGAATGGTGCTCGTATTTCGTAACCCTTTTAATTTCGTTAATTAGCTGTCCTTGATTCATCTCAGCAATAATAACAGCTTTAGTATTTTCTAACATCATTTCAACATCTAAGTCTGGAAAGGGCCAGATAGTAAGGGGTCTAATCAAACCCACTTTGATACCTTTTTCTCTTGCTTTTATAATAGCTTCTTTAGCTGAACGAGCAACAATACCTGCAGCAAAGATGGCTATCTCGGCGTCTTCCATTTCAAATGCCTCAATCTGAATAATATCATCAAGATTATCAGTTATTTTTTTTAATAGGCGGTTCATCATTGCTTCAACTTCCCGGGGCACTTGAGTTGGGAAACCATTTTCATCATGAGCAAGTCCTGTAATATGAAAACGATAACCTTCACCAAAGTTTGCAAGAGGTGAAATATATTTTGGTTCATTTTTGTAATGCTTATACCATTCTGGAGGCACATTAGGTTTAATACGATTTATTATTCTTAATTTTTCTTTTGGAGGGAGGATAACAGATTCCCGCATGTGAGCTAAAACTTCATCCAATAAAAGAATTACAGGTGTGCGATACTTTTCAGCAAGATTAAATGCCCGGATAGTGAGCTCATAACATTCCAGAACTGAATTAGGGTAAAGAGCAATTACAGGATGATCTCCATGTGTGCCCCATCGTGCTTGCATAATATCACCTTGAGCTGGGCTTGTAGGCAAACCTGTGCTCGGACCACCTCTCTGCACATTAACCACCACACAAGGAATTTCTGCAATCATACCATAACCAATATTCTCTTGCATAAGAGAGAAACCTGGTCCGCTGGTAGCAGTCATCGATTTCATCCCAGCAATACTTGCGCCAAGAATACAAGCCATACTTGCGAGTTCATCCTCCATCTGAATAAACTTGCCTCCATATTTAGGCAATTCTGCTGAAAGGATTTCTGCAATCTCGGTTGAGGGAGTAATGGGATATCCACCAAAGAACCGCATTCCAGCATCCAATGCTCCAAAAGCAACAGCTGCATTTCCTTGCATTAATACAGGCTTACTTTTTGGCTTTCTACCTTTTGACATTAGCTCTCCTCTCACCTTTAGCAGCTCCAGTTATTGCATAATCAGGACAAAGCATATCACATCTTTCACAATGAATACATTTTTCAGGATACTTCACATAAGGTGCTCCGTCTTCTCGGTTTGCCAATGTTCCAGTAGGACAAAAAGCAACGCAGATTCCACATTTCTTGCACCATTCATAATAAATAAAAACCGGGGATTCCTGAAAATCACCCGCATCATCTACCTTAGACTCTTTAACTTTCACTATTTCAAGAGTATCGCTCTCTTTAATAATCTTTCCTTGAGAATTCTTTTTCATATTGTCTTCTGCAGTGAGTAAAGAATAAATTGTCAAACAAAACAATTATTTTAATTTAAGAATAAAGATATTATATTATTTTTACAATTTTTAGTGTTGAAATGCTATCATATTAATTTTTTAAATACAGAAAGAAAACCCCTGCATTTAGTTTGTCCGGGGTCTATTTGCTTTTGGTTTATCAAATTTTAAGATATCAATATAACAGTTTGCGATTACCCGAAGTTGGCGACCAACGGAAGCCAATTTGAGCGGAGCGAAGCCGGGTACTCGCTGTTATGTGATGTAATTGACATTCTTTATATAACTATCAATTAGTTTAATTTTTTTAAGATCTTTTTTGTTATTTTTTTGAGATCGGTATGAATCATTTTTTGAAACTTCGTAAACCATCCGATATTGATTTAGATCTAATATTTTATAGTTTACGCCATTATCAGAAACTATTTTTAATTTTTTGTGATCAACTTTTGCAAAAGAAAAAAGATCTTCTTCAAATGCTATACCAATTTTATTATTTAAGTAAATAAATTCATGCTCTTTTTCATCGACTAATTGATAGTCAATTTTTGAAAGAGTTTTTTGTAATTCGCTCCAATCTGTAGTAATATATTTTTGAGGTACAAGAATGTCTATATCTTTTGAATCCAAGTCTTTTTTGATAAGCCTTGATAATCCAAGCGAACCATACAGTACGGGGGTTATATCTAATTCGGTGTTTAAGCACTTAGCTATTCTTAAAAACTCTTTATATTTATCCATATTATTTAAAAATGTCAATTATTTCACATAACTGCTTAATAATAGACACTTGATTCCCTCCCCGATTTAATCGGGGATCGCGGGAATGATAGCTAAATAGTGGTTTATTCTTTTCGCCTTCGCGGGAATGCCTCTACAATAAAGTGAACTCATTAATATGTCATTTAACCTCATTTACAGCCCAATCAAGTGCTTCTTGAAGCATCTCTTCAGGTGGCGGTTTAATAAAGCCTTTGCCCGTCAACATATCCGTCATCCCTCTGGCATACTTTATATCTGTTTCTGCTTTTGCATAAGCTTGTTCCCTTGTAATTTCAATTCTGGCAACACCATCTTTAATAGCTTGCATTGCAACATCCGCAGCTTCATGAGGGAATACTCCAGGCTCATCCATCTTTGGTATGATATTATCAGGATTTATTCCTCTTTTTTCAGCATAATTTGCAAGAGAATGGGCAGCTGCAATAGCCATTTTATCTGTCACTTTTCTTGCCCTAACCATCAAAGCACCTTTAAGAATGCCAGGAAATCCGAGGGAATTATTAACCTGATTAGAGAAATCACCTCGTCCGGTTGCAACAATATATGCTCCCGCATCTTTTGCAGCATAAGGATAAATTTCTGGAACAGGATTTGCACAGGCAAAGACAATAGGTTTTTCTTCCATAGATTTAATCCATTCTTGCTTAATTATATCAGGTCCTGGAGTTGAAACAGCAATTAAAACATCTGCATTTTTTATCGCATCGGGGAAATCACTTACACATTTAGGATTTGTTATCTGGCAAAGATCCCATTTGCGATAGAATCTCGGGTCTGCCTTTAAATCTTCCCGATTTTTGTGTAACCCACCTTTTGAATCAAACATAATGATATTTTCAGGATTTGCTCCTGCTGATATCTCTATTCTGGCTATAGTTGTATTTGCAGCACCGGCTCCAAAGTGAACAATCCTTACATCAGATAATTTTTTGCTTACAAGTTTAAGTGCATTTACCAAACCTGCAAGTGTAACGCACGCGGTTCCCTGCGCATCATCATGCCAGACAGGAATAGTACACTCTTCTCGCAAAGTATCAAGAACTTTGTAGCAATTAGGTTGAGAAATATCCTCAAGATTAATGGCACCAAAGCTAGGTTGAACCATTTTCACAAATTCAATTATCTTGTCTGGGTCATGTTCACCTTTTTCATTATAGCTATCCACACACAGAGCAACAGCATCAACGCCACCTAGATATTTCATTAAGAATGCTTTCCCTTCCATCACTCCCATTCCGCCTGGAGGTGTGCAATCTCCATCGCCAAGCACACGGGTAGAATCGCTTACAACTGCAACTAAATTTCCTCTGTTGGTAAGCTCAAAAGAGGTGTCATTATCATCTCGTATTGTTGTTGATATTTTTGAAACCCCGGGTGTATACCAGACATTGAACCAGTTGAATCCAAAGACTGATGCTTTGGGTGCAGTCTGAATCTTTCCGCCATAGTAACTATGAGACTTCTCAGCCAATCTTTTCAGAAAAAGCGTTTTTGCTTTAGCCATTTGCTCCTGCGTGAAATCAGGTGGGAACACCTCATCCAGATTTTTTAGGCTTAACTTTAGTTTTGCCATTTTTATTCCTCCAATTTTGTTATATCCTATCGTATTTCATTTTATTTATGTTTTAGTTCTTTAATTCTCTCTAAATATTTTAAATCTTCAATATCTTTTGCTCTTCCTGCAGATTTTTTCATTTTAATCAAATTATCCAATGATGCAAAATATACCTCAACATTTCCAATTTTATCCTTTACTTTAGTTTTCCAAACATCTTCAAATTCTACACCTGCTACAAATGGATGAATATCTGTTTCCAAAATATATTGTCTTATTAAAATTTTCTTTTCCAAAAAGTCCTTAACACTTACATCAGATATATCGTATCCAAACTCTTCAAGACTTTTCATAACTCTTTCCACATTCTCCCTTGTAGGTCTGATGAAAATATCCAAATCAAGAGTTGCTCTTGAATAGCCATAAACAGGGAAAGCAGTAGCTCCGATAATGACAAAATCAGCTTTATTTTCTTTTAATAATTTCAAAAGCTTTTCGGTATCCATTTCTAACCAATATATTTTTGGTAATTCTGGATTTTTCAAACATCATTTGGAATCTTTCTTCAACAGTAAGAGAAAGTAAATAATCCAGTTCAAATTCCATTTCTTTTTGTTCATCATTAATGCTTGATTTATAAATATTATTCATTTTTTCTTCGTATCTTAATTTTATCAAGTTTTTCTAATTTTTTGTTATCTCAATAGCAACATTTTTTTTAATTGAGATTTAACTTCTCCAATGGACGCTTGATAAAAATAGATTCCACTTAAAACTTGTTTACCAGTCTCATCTTTCCCATCCCAGATAGCTTCGCCAATTTTTAATTTTTTTACAAGTTGCCCTTTAATATTATAAATTCTTATCTGTGCCGATCTGTGTAAATCTGTGGCTAAAAAAGATATAGCGGTGGAACTGCTGAATGGATTAGGATAATTCTGCATAATAAACTCATTAGAAATACTTGATGGATGTGAATCTACGGATGTGGTTGAAAATAATGTCATTTCAATAAGCCAATTTCTATCCAATTCAGGATTTACTGACAAGCACATCCAACCAGATGGACATATCCAAGCTCCTTTATCAGGTTCCATAGGTCCTTCATCCATCCACCCAACTTTGCCATTTAAAGTATAAATCTCATACCCTACCCAATATTCAGTTTGCGGTTTAATCTCAATTGGAATATCAAGAAAATGCTCTACCCATGTATTAGCAGGAAAAACTCCCATAGGTGCTTCATATACTAATTCCCCTGGTGGGTTATCAGGTGACCCTCCTTCATAAATTTTAATAGTAATTACGCAAAAATCAGATGCTGTTGGAGAATAAAATGAAACCTTGCCAATTATATCTCCAACATTATCTCCGAGTTCCTCGTCGGTAAATCTAACAGCAATTTGCAAAGTATATTCATACGGCAGCTCAAGTAAAATAGATGGGTCTCCACAATACTTCAATACTGATTGGTAGTTGTAATTTGCCAAATCAAAATCAATTATCATATTGGTACTATCAATATCAACCTCTTTTGTTTGATAATAAATCCTATTAAGGTTTGCCGTAGCGGTATAATGTCCTGGCATAACATCTAAGATTTCATATTCTCCATTAGAACTATCAACTACTGTAGAGTAATTGTAATCGCCAACAAAATTTATGATTGTGCCAGTTGGGTCAGCGCCACCTTCTACAGAAACCACACCTGTAACACTTTCATAATTAAACAAATTAAAGTCAACTACTGTATGGATTGAATCAATATAAACTTCTTTTGTTTGATAATATAGTCTTCCCAAAAGTGCACTTGCAGTGTAATATCCTGGAAATACTATAGGTATTTGATAAAAACCATTTGAATCTTCAACAGTAGTTGAATAACTATAATCGCCTTGAAAAGTAATGTGTGTGCCAATTGGATTTACTCCATCTGAATAGATTGTTCCTGATACGGTTACAGGTCTATCTCCACCTTCAACATCAAGGACAGCGCCACCAACAATACAATATCCTACTGGCATACCTTGGGGTAAAGAGTACCAGGCATTGATTGTATTTGGTCCTCCAGGATTACTTGAACCCCATCCGAAATTTAGATGGTAATAATCATCTGTATTGTATCCATCACAATTTATAGCATGTCCGCCAGCACCCCCTGATTGGTATATCGCTAATTCTGCTGGTTTTGCGGTCATCATATTAGTACTTAACGAATCATAGAAAAATGGCTCCCATGAATCCTTCCACATTGCAGAATCGTAACCAAATTTATCAAGTAATGCATCATCTACATTACTGGTGTTTGCTCCGGAACCAGAAGAACTATACCACATATGAACTGATATTCCACAACCAAAACATAAAGCTGCTGTATCTTCATCTGTTAGAGGAATATTATGCTGATAATGTATTTTTAATGTATCAAGATATATATTTAAGGCATTAAAACTTGGAAAGTCATAAAGAGTACTATCAGAATCTATATGTATCCCATTAGTCCAATAATTGTCTGCGGAGTAATTAAAGCTCACATCGCCAACATATTTATGATAATTTATTAGCATAGACATAGCAGTTGCGACACAGCCCACGACGCATCTGCTACCAGTATTTGGATCAATTGGACAGAACATATTGTATGGATAGCTTTGGTTCCATGTAGTTTCAATCCAACCGCTTGTGGAAGTACTTCCTGGCTCAGGCCACTGTTGGAAGTCTTTGGTCTTTAGCTCTTCAATATTTTCAGAAATATAATTATTCCAAAGCATATTATTGGTGGCTATCTTCTCAGAAGTGAATTGGGACTTTGCTTTTAATCTGAATTCCATATCTTTTTTTATCATATAATAAAGAAGATTTTCATCGTCTTTGACTAAATCTGTCCTGAATGAATATGCAATAATTGGAGTAATATCGGTGTCTGAAGAAAGAGCAATAAACCCTTTAGGCTGGAGGTCTGCGATAAAACACAGTTTTGTCTGATTATTTTCGTCTTCAATAACAGAAATTTCTGCGATTGAATATTCAACCGATTTATTTTTATAAGCAAGCTGCGTTTTTACAGCCTGTTCAACATCATCATCTGTGACTGGATTTGCTGATAAACAAATCGGCAAGAGTATTAAAAACAGAAATATGTAATATATCTTTTTCATTTTCCCTTCTTTCAACCTTGTTCAACCTTGCGAAGGTTCTGAACCTTCGCAAGGCTAATCTTTTATTTTACCTTTATTCTCCCTCTTCTTCTTTTATCATTTTCAGAATCTGTTTTCGGTTTTTCTTTTAACGATATAGTATCACCAACTGCAATTCCTTCAATTATTTCTACTTTTTCAAGGTCATTAATACCGGTTTTTACAATTTGCGGAGTAATCAATGTATCTGATTTTACTTTATATACGATATTGTTTCCATTCTCATCCTGGAAGATTGCCTGAATCGGAACTGTAACAACATCTTTACTTGTTCTGCCAATTATTGTAACATTCGCACTCATACCAGGCCTGAGATTTGGAGTTAAATTTTCTATAGAAATTTTAATCTCAAACACACGGATATTATTATTTCCAATCTTAGCCATTGGCGCAATATGAGTTATCTTTCCTTTGTAATCAGCATCAGAGAAAGCCTCTATTGAAATATCAACGGGTTGGCTTATAGATATTTTACCAATATCAATCTCGTTAATTTCAGCAAGAATAATCATTTTTGATAAATCAGCAATGGTCAATATCACTGTTCCACCAGAATAAGATTCACTGGAAACCACCATCTCGCCTTCTTCTACATTTTTGCTGATAATGGTTCCTGAAACCGGGGCAGTAATTTTTAGATTTTCTTCTGTAATGCCAATCTCTTGTATTAATTGATATTGCTCTAATGCGGATTGATAGTTTATCTTTGCTCTCTTTAGAGCATTCTGAGATTCAAGCCATTCATTGTCTGATATAAAATTCTTTTCATACAATTTTTTATCAGAGTTAAAATTTTTCTGCGCAGTTTCCAATTCAATCTGTGCTATCTGAAGATTACTTTTAATTCTGGATAAAGTTTGTGCTTGCTGCATATCAGGTTCAACCTCTGCAATGATAGCACCTTCATGAATTAGCTCGCCTTCTTCAACATACAATTTTTTAATCTTTCCACTAATTTTTGATTTAACATTTACCTCTTTTATTGGCATTATTTCACCAACTTCATCAAGAATTATAGAAATATCACCAAGTTTGGCAATCACTGTATTATTACCATCAAACTTGTTTTTTGATATTTCTTTCTTCTTCCCACTTGAAAGCACTAAAATCAAAATAACAACTACAACTATAATAACTACAACCCAAACAAATTTCTTCATAGTTCTCCTACACTGTTTCTATCATTGAAATTAACCATTGCGTCCTAATGTGTCGGAATCGCAAGGTTTTGAGTTTACCCCGTGAGATAATAAACATCTAACCGGGTTTACGAACAGACATTAATTAATATTCTTTTAACATTTTATTATTACATATTAGATTTAGCTGTTCTTGAAAAAGGATTAAATTATAATAACTTTGAATTTTTTCATTTTTGATTTGAAACAACTCTTTTCTGGCATTTTCCAGTTCGGTTAAATCCGATTGTCCCAATCTGTATCTTTCATTTACTATCTCAAAATGAATTTTCTCCAGTTCCTCCTGCTTTTTTGACAACGAAAAATATTCTTTTGACTGCTTAAAATTCATTAGTGCAAAATTAAAATCCTTCTTATTTTCCTTTATTGTATTATTCAACTGAAGTACAGCTTTATTTAACTGATACTTATGTTTTTTATGAGTTGGAAGATTTGTAATTGGACTTAGTAAAGGATATGATAGAGACAAAGAATATTTAATCGGATTAGATGACCTCTCAAAATCAAAAATACTTTTTTCTTCCCAGCCTAAGTCTTTATTAACTGAGAAAGAAAGGGTAGGCAAAAAAGACAACTTATTTTGATTATAATCTCTCCTGGCTTGCTTGGAATTCTCCTTCTCATAGGCTATGCTAAGTATTTTACCTTCAGAAAACATAAAATCCTCCGGGGTGAAAAATTCATAATCAAATTCAGTAAAATCATAAATATTGTTATATTCAATATTTATAGCAAAGCATAGCTCCATTTTACTATTTATAAGATTATTCCAGGCTTTAAGCGAATCAATGAGTGTGCGTGATAGACTTATTTCTACTTGTTGCAATTCCAATTCGGAAACTTTACCGTGGTCCAAAAGAATTTTGGTTTCTTCAAGATTTCTTTTAGCAATTTTTACTTCCTGCGCGGCTAATTCAAGCAATTTTTTATTCTGTAGAACATCAATATAATACTGAATAATATTATAAATAAAATTTCTTCTGGTGAGTTGTAATTCAATTTCTCTTTGCTTTAAAGCCGATGTGCCTTTTTTAATATCAAAATATCTCCAATCATTTAGCGAAATAGATTCAGAGAGTGAAATATTACCAGATTTAATTGAACTATTTTTTGATTCTATACTTGAAATTGAATATTTTACAGAAGGAAGAATTGTTAAATAAGAGGAATATAGATTCTGCTTAGAAGTCTGAAGATTATAGTTTTGACAACTTATATCATATGAATTTTTCAATCCAATTGAGATAACTTGATGAATATCAAAAGTTTTAGCAGGAATAGATGTTGGTAACGACAAAATTATTATGGATATTAAGATTTTTTTCATTATACTTTTTTACCTCAACCCATGGCCTCTTTTCGAGTCGTAAGTTTACCCTGTGGATAATTTATTCTATCATAGGAGCTTGCGACGACTCGAAGCAGTATGAAATAAGATATTTTAACTCTACTCGCTGCTTTGCTTATGAGTCGAAAACCGACAGGGTAAGGTCAAAACACAAACATCAATATCATATTAAAAACTCCAAATATAAATCCAAAAATTGCACCAATTATTACAAGCGGTTTTGTAAGATAGAATTTCGTTTTTAATTCAATAAAGTGGATGTTTTCGTCTGAGAGCAGATCAAAAATTTTCTCTTTAATCTTATATTTCTGAGCCAAACTGGGTATAAAACTGCAAAGTAATTCTTCAAAGAAGTAATAGGATAATTCTTTTACCAATTTCAATATTGGGTTAGCAAGAAAATTTGGAAGGTGTTTGAACCATTTATTGTGAGAAAGTCTATCTGTAATCTTTCGGGAGATATTTTCTGCGAACTCTTTCGGCTTGGATTTATGCAACTCATCAGGATTGGATTCTAAATATATTTCAAACTGTTTTGCGATATAGTCCGTGAGTTTATTTTTTAATTTATAGATGATTCCAATTGGTAGCTGAATACATAGAAAATGCTTTTTCCTTTTTGGATGAAAAATTATGATAAGCAGTAAGTAAAATAATCCAATTCCAAAAAGAATATTAAGAAAGAAAATTAAAATGATGAAATACCAGGGCATCAGAAACTCCTCCCAACACCACCCCCTCCACTAAGTCCACCACCAAATCCGCCAAAACCTCCAAATCCACCAAATCCGCCTGAGCCAGTACCCCATCCACCCCTTAAACCACCAAAACCACTCAATAAAAGAAACGGAAAAAGACCTATTCTACCACCAAGGAAAAGTGCTATAATCACAAATCCAATTATAAGTCTAATAATATTTATTCCAGAAGCTCTTGTTCTGCCATAACCTTCAGGAATTCCAGTGAGTTGAACGCCATAATGATCAGCAGTAACTGAAGCGATTACAGCTATTCCATTTACCACTCCAGAATTATAATCATTTTTACTTAAATATGGAACAATATCTTTATCTGCTATTTCTCCACACAACCCATCTGGCAGAAAGCCTTCAGCTCCATACCCAGTTTCAATCTTCATTTTCCTTTCTTTAACTGCAATAAAAAGCAAGGCACCAGCATCACCTTTGCCTCCAATGCCCCAATTTTCATACAGTTTAGTAGCATAAGTATAATAGTCTTCTCCTTGCATATCTTCTACAATTGCTAAGGATAGTTCAAAGCCGGTTTTCTGTTTCAATTCTATAGCTATGTTATTTACTTTTTGTAATGCTTCAGAGGATAAAACACCTGCAAAATCAAAGCAGGAGAAGTCAGGTGATTTAGGTTTCGGATAAGAAACCTTTGCATTGATGAGAGATGTAACCAATAATATCGAAATCAAAAAAATAAATAATGTCTTATTTCTAATTTTCATCATATTTATCTTATTTAATAATTTTTGAGTTTATTGACTTTTTGCCTATTTATGACTCTTTTAGTTACACATCCAATAGATGTCCCATTTTATCTTTTTTAGTTCTTAAATAATCTATATTTTTTTTATTTGGTATTGTATTAATAGGTATCCTTTCTACAATTTCTATTCCATATCCTCGTAGTCCTATAATCTTTTTAGGATTATTAGTTAGAATTCTTATAGTTGTTAGTCCAAGGTCTTTTAGAATTTGTGCTCCTAATCCATAATCTCTTAGGTCGTTTTTGAACCCTAATTCTTCATTAGCTTGCACTGTATCTTTACCCGTATCTTGCAAATGATACGCCTTTATTTTATTAATTAAGCCAATACCTCTGCCTTCTTGATGCATATATACGAGAACACCTAATCCTTCTTCTTCAATAGCCAACATTGAATTTTCTAACTGCTCTCCACAATCACAACGGAGTGAATGAAAGGTATCACCTGTCAAGCATTTTGAATGAACTCTAACCAGAATGTTCTTTTTACCAGCTACATCACCCTTGACGAGTGCAACATGATGCTCATCTGTAATTGGACTTTCATAGCCAATAATTTTGAAGTGACCAAACTTCGTTGGTAGATCTGCTTCAGCAACGCGGAATATAAGCTTTTCTTTTTTCTGGCGATATTTTATCAAATCCTGAATTGTAATTATTGACAAATTATGCTTTTCTGCGAATACTTTAAGGTCATCTAACCGAGCCATATCACCATCATCCTTAATGATTTCACATATTACACCAACTGGTTTTAAGCCTGCAATTTTTGCTAAATCTACTGCTGCTTCAGTGTGACCTGCTCTTTTCAGGACTCCGCCAGGTTGGGCTTTAAGTGGGAAAATATGCCCCGGCCTTTGTAAGTACTCTGGTCTGGAATTTGAATTGGCTAAAACTTTGATAGTCTCTGCACGGTCATAAGCAGAGATGCCTGTAGTTGTATTCTCTTTAGCATCCACAGAGACAGTAAACTGAGTCCGATGCCTTTCTGTGTTTTCAGCTGTCATCAAAGAGATATTTAGTCTCTGCAAATCTTCTTCAATCATAGGAACACAAATCAAACCACGAGCGTGAGTTATCATAAAATTTATACTTTTTGCATTTATTTTTTCTGCTGCCATTATCAGGTCTCCTTCATTCTCACGATTCTCATCATCAACAACAATAACCATCTTGCCATTCTTTATTTCATTAACAGCATCTTCAATGCTTGCAAAGGTTTTGTTTTTCATAGTTATCTAACCATCACTTTTAGTAAATACTTCGTTAAATAGCCAATACTAATGGCGAAAACAAAGCTATATAAAGTTCCAATTAAAATATATTCTGCCAATTTTCTCCTTTTCAAACTTTCAAATCTGAAAATAGATTTTGCAGCTAAAACAAACCCGATACCAATTGGATTATCAGTAAGAATCATTGTCAAAATAATGAATCTTTCCAACTTGCCAATAATTTTCCCACCGCTTGTAAGTCCACATTCATTATCTGTTTTTATTTGCATCTCGTGGGGCTTTTTAAGAAAACCTATTAAGATGCCGGCAACCCATATAGTAATGAGGTAAGCTATACCAATTATTGAAAAATTTTCGGGAATTTGTAAATAAGAGATATACAAAATTCGTTCTTTAAAAATGGAAAGTAAAAATATAATTACAGCAATATGAAGAGTTTGGTCTATTATAAAAAGTAAAATCTCGGTTATATAAAATTGGTTTTTACTTGAACTTTTTGCAATATGCTTTGTGGTTCTATTTTTAGCAAAACCAATGATAAAATGTGAAATGAAAATAAAAACTGCAAGTGCAGGCATTCTAACAAAAATAAATGATACTACACCTACAATAAGACTATGAAGTAATATAGGCGATGCAGAATACTTTTTTGTCTCTGCTAATTGCCTATTCTGCAGAAGAAAATCAGCTATGAAGTGTGCAAGAAGCAAATTTAAAAAAATAATCATTTTTTAATTAAAGACAAATAATACACCGCCAATAGGGTGTAAATGTAGAATACATCCCAAATTGGGTGTAAATGTGAAATACAACCTAAATGGGATGTAAAATAGGAGTACAACCCAGATTGATTGTAAAACAAGGATATACCCCGTTTAGGGTATATTTTATAAATATACCCCTTAAGGGGTATTAGGCAGGTGGTTTTATTATCATAATACATTTCAAGCCAAAGGTGATTCTGCTGACTAAATTCCTTATTTATATATTTTTCAAAAAATCTTCTGCTTTATTCAGAGCAGGCTTTACAATTTGTTTCCAATCGGCAGATTTTAATCGTTTTGCAACATTTTGTTGAGCAATTGGTTTACCTTCTACTTTTTGTGCTATTTCCACTTCTGTCAATCCCTGCATTTTCCAGAACACAGCTTCCTTTTGTTCAAAACTCCAGCCAACCGTTGCTTTATCAAAAAGTATGCAATATCCTTCTAAAAGATTATTTAAATGGGCATCAGAAATTTTCATTGCTATTCTTCTATACTTATTCTTTGAAAGATTTTCCAGCATTTCTCCAGAAAATCTGTATGCCTCGCCATCTCCAATGGAGGTTCTTTGTTCTGGCAGCATATCAATTGTGCCATACCCAATAGAGATTCTTAAATCAATAGATTGTGGATGCATCATAATTGCAAGTTTCAATCTTAATTTCAGGCAAATAGAAAAGACAGGGGAACCAGATTTCAGGACATTTTGAAAGGAATCACCTCGGAAAATATCAAAATCATAAAGAAAATTATCAGCATATTCTTTCTTAATAAACTGCAAACTTTCTACTAACGCATTATGGAGATTTTTCCTCTCCTCTCCTTTGAAAAGAGATGAGCCAACAACATCACCTGTGATTACAAAGTACTCCTTCTTTCCCATCTGTTATCTCATATGTAAACGGACAAAATATTCAATACTGCGGTCATAAGTTCGCTCCTCACTTTCTGTAAAATAACAAGCAGGTAGCTCACCCAATCTTCTGTGATAAGCGATACATTCACAACATTTCCCTTTCTTGTCACAAGGATATGTACAGTTGCATTGTTTGATGTTTTCTTTTATCTTACATTCCATCTTACTTCCTACAAATTTTATACAATCTCTCTTAATTTATAAAATTCCAATGAACCTGCAAATAGGTTCCATAACCGTTAATAAGATTATGCTCATCCATAAAATAATCTTGATTTAGAATATTCTTGAAAAGAACAGAAATTCTAAACCTATTAATATTTATACCACATTTAATATCAAGAAAAATCTCATTCTTCTCTTTTTCAAGTTCAATATTTCTGAAATCCTTCAAATATGAAAGCTCGGACTTAGCATAAATAAAATTATTGTGCTTAAGATCCTGCCTGACTTCCCATAATAATTTTAATGCGATATTTGGACGATAAACAAGAGTGCTTGGTCTTTTTTTAAAGTCAAAATTTAATCTTAATCTATTGTGAATCGTAAAGTAATCAAAACATGCTTCTCCTATTGCGGTAAATCCATAGGTAGTATAATCCTTAATTTTTTCATAATCTGGGGCATCGCCATTGCCAGAGAGCAAAATATATTGGGCATCATTCTGCACTTGCCGAATAAATGGTTTTAGTGTAAAATCATATTGGTTTAGTTTATAATTAAGTATCAAATCAGCAAAAACTACCTTGATTCTATTGTGTCTAAGTCCAGAATCAAAAGTTTGGAAATCGTTTTGTTCACCTTTTACACCTATGAAAAAATTGGTAGTAAATTGTCTAATAATAGGAATATCAAATATCAGTTGCGGATAAAAATAAGTAGTATCATCCAGACCAGAAAAATAAATCTCATTCCTAAGTTTTATTGTATAAAAATCATAAAAAATCCCAGGTGAATTCATTTTTAGCACGATATAATAATCCTTCACAATTCCCTTATAATCAATATAGTTATAATCGTTTATATCAGCTTTTAAGTAGATATCAGTTTCGTACTCCTCAATCGGCAAATGAAAACCCAGATTTATCTGATTACGATAAAAATTATTTTTGATAGATGTGTCACCATAAATTTTCTCATATCCTCTTTGATGTAAATATGAAAAGTCAATGAAATTTTCAAAAAGTGAAACATCCAAAATATGATAAATAGTTCGTCTTTTTTGTGAATAATTGTCGCCAATTTCTATGCCATTTATTGGATTTGCAAAATTATATCTGTCGTTTTTCGAAAATAGTTTCAAAAAATTATATGTCATTTTGTAGGATGAGAAATTCTTTTCAGTTTGAAAAGCTGTGTTGTCAAAATAGTTTTTATTGTTCCAGGGGCTTTTATCCTTTCCGCTGTGAACAAACAGTTTTGCGTTACAAAAGTTAAAAAAGCTATTCTTCTGAAAATTTAAATATCTATCTTCCAAACTAAAGGAACCGGATGCAAACCGGACGGCTGATAAAGTTGGCTCAAAATCCGTTTCTAAACATGAAAATTCATATTCATTATTTTCTTTTCTATCCAAGTTATAATAAAATAATAAACCTTGTATATCATTTGAATCAAAAAAAAGATTGTTCAGTTTTAGATTGTAAATACTATAATCTATTTGTTCGTATGGCGGAAAATAAAAATTATTACCAAATCTATATATTGAATTGCTTACAAATGTTTTATTGCTAAAATTAAAGAATGTGTCTTCTATTGACCGAACTTGCTGTTCTACTTCTTTTAGTGTATAAGTCTTTATTTTTGAACTATCAGGGATAATAGGCAGTCTTAGTGAATCAATATCCAAAGAATCCTCTTCAGAATGAAATAAGGAATCAGGCTGAATAACTTTCTGGACTTGAATATCTTGGGCTTCAGTTGATGCTGAAAATAGTAAAAAAATAAGAAAAAAGCAAATTCTTTTTACAACCATTTATTTTCTTTATACCAATTATATGTTTTTTGTAAAGCTTCATCTAAAGAAAATTTAGCTGAAAAATTTAATAACTTTCTTGCTTTCTCTGAACTGCATAGCCAATATTTAATTTTCATCTCTTTTACTTTTTGTAGATTTAGGATTGCTTGTTTTTTGTGTAAATATTTTGTGCATTCATTAAACAAGGCTGTGGCATAAGCAAAAGACATAGGAACCTTAAGTGTAATTGCTTTTTTTTTCATAACATTCTTTAATATCTCTATAAAATCATTCCATGAATATATATTTCCATCACATGCGAAAAAAGTTTGCTGATTCGCCTCGGGTTTTTCTGCTGCTTTGATAATTAAATTTGTAAGGTCTTCAATATAAACCAAGCTAATAAACTTTTCACCAAACCCAACTAAAGGTGCAAAGCCCCTTTTTACTAATTTAAAATAGATGTAGAAATCCTTATCATAAGGTCCAAATACGCTTGAAGGTCTGATAATAGTCCATGGAATTTTCGCATACTTTCTAACATATTCTTCTGCTGCCAACTTACTCTTGCCATAGTAAGAGATAGGATTTTCAGATTCTTCCTCAGTTTTTGGAATTTTGTTCTCCGAAGGTCCTGCAGCAGCCTGAGAACTAAGAAATACAAACTTCTTTACCTTAAAATCCTTAATTGCTGTTAAAAGATTTTTTGTGCCATTAAGATTTACTTCAAAATATTTCTTCTTGGATTTTTCTTTTACTTTTGCCGCTAAATGGAAAACATAATCCTTACCTTCACACGCTTTTCTCAATGATTCAATATCATTACAATCACCATATGCGAATCTTACTGGAAGATTTTTTATGGATTCTAAATTTGATGTTTTCCTTATCAAGCATGTTACATCATAATTTTTAGACAGTAATGCCCTTACAAGATTACTACCAATAAAGCCATTTGGCCCAGTTACAATTGCTCTTGATTTCATTTTGTCTTAAACAGGAATAAAGAAAATTTTTGTCAATTGAAAAAGAATTTAATTATTGCTGATTATAAAAAATGTGTGATACTTAAGATAAATCCAGATATAAACAAGAATTAAAAAGTTAGAAATTTGAATACCTACACATAAAAAAGAACGGATTTTCTAAAAAATTCATATTTATTACATAACTTAACAAAAAAATTTTAAAATGAAGATTTCACTTGACAAGTAATTTTAAGACTTTGTAACTCCCCACTAAATTTTCAAAAAGCTAACAGTAAAAATGAAAATTCATGAGTATCAGGCAAAAGAAATTTTTTCAAAATACAATATACCTACACCAACTGAAATTCTATGTTATACCCCTCAAGAAATAAAACAAGCAGCCTTAAAATCTAACGAAAATGTAATCATTAAAGCTCAGGTTCAAGTTGGCGGAAGAGGTAAAGCTGGCGGTGTTAAACTTGCAAAAAATCCTGATGAAGCAGAAAAGATTGGCAAACAAATTTTAGGTATGGAAATCAAAGGGTTAACAGTTGAAAAAGTTCTTGTCTCTGAAGCAATAGACATTGAAAGCGAATACTATGTTGGAATTACTAATGACAGAAATTCAAAGAGTATCGTTTTTATGGTAAGTTCCGCAGGAGGAATTGATATAGAAGAAATGGCTAAATCAACACCGGAAAAAATTTTTAAACTTTATGTTAACCCATTTGATGGAGGATTATTTGACTTTCAGGCTCGGAATCTTGCCTTCAAAATATTTGACGATATAAAAATAGTTAGACAAGTCTCAAAAATCATTCAAAATCTATATAGATGTTACATTGAAAATGACGCTTCATTAGCAGAAATCAATCCATTGGTGTTAGACAAAAAAGGCAATGTTCTGGCTCTTGATGCAAAAATCAATTTTGATGATAATGCCCTTTATAGACATCCTGAAATAAAAAAAATGAGAGAAATTCTACCCGATGAAGAAAAAGAGATGGAAGCAAAATCAAAAGGATTAAGCTATATTCGTCTGAATGGTAATATTGGATGTATGGTAAACGGTGCGGGACTGGCAATGGCTACAATGGATTTGATAAAACTTTATGGCGGAGAACCTGCAAATTTCTTAGATATTGGTGGCAGTTCAAATCCACAAAAAGTTATTGATGCTATGAATATTTTGCTCAGCGATAAAAATGTTAAAGCTGTAATGATAAATATTTTTGGGGGAATTACTCGTTGTGACGATGTGGCAAAAGGATTGGTTAAAGCTCTAAATACACTGAAGGTTGATATTCCTATTGTAATTCGGTTAACAGGCACTAATGAAGAAGCTGCTCATAATATCCTTAAAGAAAGCAAATTGATTCTTGCAAGTTCAATGGCAGAAGCAGCACAAACAGCAATCAATCTTACGAAAAATTAAAATATTAAAATGAGCATCTTAATTGACGAAAAAACAAAGGTTATTGTTCAAGGTATAACAGGACGGGACGGAAGCTTTCATGCCAAACAGATGAAACAGTATGGAACAAATGTTGTTGCAGGAGTTTCTCCAGGCAAAGGTGGACAAGAAATTGATGGAATTCCTGTATACAATTCAATGAAACAAGCAGTAGATGAAACCCGCGCAAATACCTCAATAATATTTGTGCCAGCAAAATTTGCAGTGGATGCTATCTATGAAGCTGCAGATTCAGATGTAAAATTGATTGTTACTATTTCTGAAGGCATTCCCATAATTGATATGATAAAAATTACTGAATATTTGGAACGAAAAAATATTCATCTAATCGGTCCAAATAGTCCTGGATTAATTTCCCCAGGAAAATCAAAGGTTGGAATATTACCGGCACAGATTTTCAAAAAAGGGAAAGTAGGTCTAATTTCTCGTAGTGGAACTTTAACCTATGAAATTGTAGACCATATTACAAAATCAGGACTTGGCGAATCTACCTGTATTGGAATCGGTGGTGACCCAATTATTGGTATGAATTTTATTGATTGCTTGAAGCTATTTGAAAAAGACCCGGAAACAGAGGCAGTTGCGTTAATTGGTGAAATTGGGGGTAATGCTGAAGAATTAGCAACTCAATATGTAAAAGAATATATGACCAAACCTGTAGTAGGATTTATTGTAGGTAAAACAGCTCCTCCTGGAAAGAGAATGGGACACGCAGGTGCAATTATTTCTGGTGGCTCTGGAACTGCTTCAGAAAAGATTGATGCATTGGAAGAGGCTGGTATCCCTGTTGCAAATCAGCCATCCGAAGTTGCAACTTTGTTGAAATCAAAATTATGACTAAAGAAAATGATAAAGTAATTCCGATGTATCGGAAGAAAAAATGTATTGAGATATATTAAGAAACTGCAAAAGGCAAAATGCTGAAAGAATAATTTTAGGAAAAGAGGCTGGAATGCGAGAAATAAAAGCAAATCAAATTACAGAAATTGTGAAAAAACTCTGTATGGATGCTAATTTCTATCTGCCGGAAGATGTAATAGACACAATAAAGCAAGCAAAAGAAAAAGAAGAATCTCAGACTGGAAAAGATGTATTTGATATGATTCTGCAAAATATTGAAATTTCTGAGAGCGAGAAATTACCTCTCTGCCAGGATACCGGTTTTGCTGTTTTTTTCATCGAGTTGGGACAGGAAGTCCACATTATTGGCGGAAATTTTGTAGATGCAATTAATGATGGAGTTCGTCAGGGATATAAGGAAGGCTATCTCAGAAAATCTATCGTTGATGACCCGGTGATTGATAGGATTAACACAAAAGATAATACTCCTGCAGTAATTTATACAGACATTGTTCCTGGAGATAAAGTCAAAATTACATTTGCACCAAAAGGTGGCGGTTCAGAGAATATGAGTACAGTCAAGATGCTGAAAGCTGCTGATGGCATTGAGGGTGTAAAAGACTTTGTTGTAGATTTTGTAAAAAATGCCGGGGGTAATCCTTGTCCACCAACAATCGTGGGTATTGGATTAGGTGGAACATTTGATAAGGTTGCTCAAATTGCTAAAAAAGCTTTACTGCGTCCAATAGGTTCACGGAATCCTAATCCAAAATATTCTGAAGTTGAAAAAGAATTGTTAGAACGGATAAACAAAACTGGTGTCGGACCTATGGGCCTGGGCGGCAGAGTCACTGCTCTTGATGTGCATATAGAAACATATCCCTGTCATATCGCTACAATGCCTGTTGCAATCAACATCCAATGCCATTGCTGTCGGCATAAAGAAGCGATTATTTAAAAGTAAAAAGGTAAAAGAAAAAGATAAAAATTAATTATTTATTAGAATGAGTTATGCAAAATAGATAAATTCACTTCATTTGTCATTCCCGTGAAAACGGGAATCCATTTAAATAAAGGATATCAGATTCCGCATCAAGTAAGGAATGACAAGAAAAAGGTATTTTGCAGATCTCATATTTATTAGAATCCATGGAGGAAAAATGCCAAAAACTGTAAAATTAACAACACCTTTAACCGATGAGGATGTAAGCAAATTAAATATTGGTGATACGGTTTTGCTTTCAGGAATAATATATACAGGCAGAGATGCAGCTCATAAGCGATTGGTGGATTTGATTGAACAGGGTAAGGAATTGCCAATTGAATTGAAGGGACAGGTAATGTATTATGTCGGTCCTGCACCAGCACCGCCAGGTAAACCGATTGGTTCAGCGGGACCTACAACAAGTTATCGTATGGACTCATTAACTACTCAGTTATTAGAAAGAGGACTTAAGGCTTCAATTGGCAAAGGACCAAGAGGACAAAATGTGATTGATTCTATGGAGAAAAATAAAGCTGTATATCTCGCTGCGGTTGGCGGTGCAGCAGCACTCATCGCAAAATCTATCAAAAAAGCAGAAATTATCGCTTATGAAGATTTGGGTGCAGAAGCTATTAGAAAATTAGAAGTTGAAGATTTTCCCTGCATCGTTGCAAATGATATCTATGGAAATGATTTATATAAGGAAGGTGTAGCTAAATATGAAATTAGAAATTAGTCCCGATTTCAATCGGGATCCCGACAAGGTCGGGAAAACTTGAAACTTGCCTGTCCACCGACCCGTCCTCCGCAGTCCCGACTTTTTTCGGGACGGAGGGTGGAAGCATAGCGAAGGCGGAATACTTGATGAATAATTTTGAATATAAGTAGAAAGATGAAAGAGTTATACGCAATTGACTTAAATATGTTAATTTGCGAGGTGAAAAAATGAAAAACTTTCAGGCAAAGATGTTTAATAGAAAAGCTTCTAAGCCCAAAAGCAAGTCCGATCAAATTATAGAAGCTATAGCACTAAAACCCGGGCTGAATATTGCTGATATTGGAGCGGGTGGAGGCTACTTTTCTCTAAGATTTGCCGAATTAGTAGGAGAAAAAGGTAAAGTTTACACAGCCGATACAAACCCAGAATTTTTAGAGTTTATTAAGAATGCTGCTAAAGAAAAGGGATTAAATAATATTATACCAACTCTTTCCATAGAAGATAGGTTAAATTTACCTGAAAAAAGTTTAGATTTTATATTTATGCGTAATGTCACCCATCATATACCAAATAGAATAAAGTATTTTACAAATTTAAAAGATTTTCTAAAACCAGGTGGCAAGATAATTATTATAGAATATAAGGAGGGTAAATTTTTCACTTTTCGTGGAATGTTTGGGCATTATGTCCTTAAGAAAACTATTATACAGGAAACGAAAGACGCAGGATATTCATTGGAAAAGGAATTTGATTTTTTACCAGAACAGCACTTTACTATTTATTCAAAGTAATGAAAAATAAATTAAATCAACAAATACATATTTTATTCAAGTATCAAGTTTTCCCGACCTTGTCCCGATTGAAATCGGGATTGAAATCGGGACAAGTATCAAATTGTTAGGAGTTTTTAATGAAATATTGGGAAAAACCGTTTGGTAAAGAAAAGCCAAAAATCGTTTCAGGTGAAATCCATATCATCAAAGAGAGATGCAAAGGCTGTAACTTTTGTATTGAATATTGCCCAAGAGATGTATTAGAAGTCTCAGAAGAATTTAATGAAAAAGGATATCATCCACCAAAAGTTGCAAAACCTGAGATGTGTACCTTTTGTGGGCTTTGCGAACTAATCTGTCCTGACTTTGCGATTTTTGTTACTGAATTAAAAGAAACTCCGACTGGGGACCATCCACTTCAGCCAGGTACTTTTGGTGGAAAGGAGGAAAAAATTGTTCAAGCAAAGTAAACTATACGGTGAATTTTTTATGCAGGGTGATATCGCTTGTGCAGAAGGAGCACTTTCTGTAGGATGTCGCTTTTTTGGCGGATATCCTATTACCCCAGCTTCTGAAATTGCTGAACGAATGGCATTCCGTTTACCACTCTTAGATGGCGTTTTTATCCAATTTGAAGATGAAATCGCATCAATGTCTTCTATTCTTGGTGCATCCTGGGCAGGTGTAAAATCAATGACTGCTACTTCTGGACCTGGAGTTTCTCTTATGTTAGAAAACATCGGGCTTGGTATGATGATGGAAGTTCCTTGCGTTGTGGTAAATGTTCAACGGGGCTCGCCTTCTACTGGATTGCCTACATCCTGGGGGCAAGCAGATATGATGCAGGCTCGTTGGGGCTCTCATGGTGATTATGGAAGTATCTCACTTTGTCCAAAATCACCACAAGAATTTTTTGATTTGACTATTGTTGCATTCAACTATGCTGAAAAATATCGTCTCCCTGTTTTTATATTGTCAGATGCTATTGTCGGTCATATGACAGAAAAAGTGGTTATTCCTCCCGTTGAAGAAATTAAACTGGTTGAAAGAAAATACACCAAGAAAAAGCCCAAGGATTACCTCCCTTATGAAGTTGTGGAAGATTTAATTCCAGAGTTCGCAAAGGCAGGTGATGGATATCGTTATCATACAACTGGGCTTACGCATGATGAACGAGGTTACCCTGTTATGACAGAAGAATGCCAAAAAATATGTGTTACCCGCCTTGTTGAAAAAATAAAGAAACATGCAGATGAAATTATCATGCTTGAAGAAAGAGATATTGATGACGCTGATGTAGTTGTTGTTGCTTATGGAATCACTGCGCGAACAGTTGTTCCAGCTATTGAAAAAGCAAAGAAGAAAGGTATAAAAGTTGGATTATTACGACTTATAACAGTCTGGCCATTCCCTGAAAAAAGAATAAGGAAATTAGCACAAAAGGTGAAAGGGTTTGTCGTGCCTGAGATAAATTTAGGACAGATTGTTCTGGAAGTTGAGCGTTGTGCTGCAAAATATGTAACTACTAAATCAATAACACATCCTGGTGGAGGGATTCACAATTTCAATGATATAATCAAGGCTATTGAAGAGGTGGCTTATGAATAATGAAAATATGCAAGCAATAGTAGAACGACCTTCCGATGAAGAACAGCACCATCCAATGGAAGACCTGCTCAGAATGGATAGAATGCCACATATCTGGTGCCCTGGATGTGGACTTGGCTCCTGTTTAACTGCATTTGTAGAAGGATTAATTAAAGCTGATGTCAATTTTGATAAGGTTGCAGTCGTTTCTGGTATTGGCTGCACAGGAAGAGTAGCCGGATATATTAAACTTGATTCCTATCACACTACGCATGGTAGAGCAATCCCTTTTGCAACAGGCATGAAATTAGCAAATAGAGATTTAACTGTTGTTGTTTTTTCCGGAGATGGTGATTTATTTGCTATTGGTGGCAACCATCTCATTCATGCTGCAAGAAGAAATGTAGACATTAATGTAATTTGTGTAAACAATTTTATCTATGGAATGACTGGTGGACAGAATGCACCGACAACTCCATTAAAGGCATATAGTTCCACAGCTCCTTATGGAAATTATGAGCAACCATTCAATTTAGTTGGAGTTGCTGCTGCCTCGGGTGCATCCTATGTCGCCAGATGGACCGCATTACATTTAAGAAGATTAACGGATTCTATCGCCGAAGCTGCAAACAAGAAAGGATTTTGCTTTATTGAAATTGTATCACCTTGTGCAACGGTATTCGCAAGAAGAAATATGGGCGGAACAGGACTGGATTTACTTAAAGAATTCCAGAAAAGATCAATTATTGATCACTCTGCTGATCCAACTAAAATCCCAATAGATATGGACGGTAAGATTATCTGTGGTGAATTTATAAATGAAGATAAACCAACATTCTGGGAAAATGTCCAAAGTGGAATCAAAAGTAAAGTAGAAAAAGAGGTAGAATGGGAAGAGATGCAAAGAAAATTGAGACAAAAAGTAACCAAAAAAAGCAAATCTATGGAATAAAGGCTCAACAAACGTTCTATAAAAATATTGAGTATTTAGTTCCATACCAATAAAATTGTGGTATCCTGCATCTATATTAAAAATGATGTCATCTCTAAATAATTTCATCACGATATATCAGGATTGGCTCTTGCTTATTCAGATTAGGAGTAATTTATGAATGAACTTAAAGTAAAAATATCTGGCTTTGGTGGACAAGGTATTATTCTTTCTGCATATATTGTGGGTAAAGCTGCTTCAATCTATGATGGTAAGCATGCTTCTATGACACAAGCCTATGGACCCGAGGCAAGAGGTGGTGCTTGTAGTTCTCAAGTGGTTATATCTTCTTATGAAATTGACTATCCGCTTGTAGATACCGCAGATGTATTAATTGCTCTATCCCAAGAAGGATATGATACATTCTTCCCAATTTTAAAAAAAGATGGAATTTTACTTTACGACTCAGACTTAGTCACACATCTTAAATCTAATACAAAGGTAATACCAAAACCAATACCAGCCACAAGAATAGCAGAAAATTTAGGCAAAACTATCGTGGCTAACATTGTGATGCTTGGCTTTGCAACTACTCAAGCCAAAATTGCTACACCTGAAGCAATGAAAAAATCCATAAAAGAATCCGTTCCGCAAAAATTTGTTGATTTGAATTTAACGGCATTTCAGATTGGATTGGAATATAAAGTGGATTAACTATGGCATATAAAATTACAGGAAAAAATATAAAAGATGATATAGTGGAAAAGGTTGAGGAAATATCCGGACAAAATGTATTTGAATGCTATCAATGCGGAAACTGTTCGGCAGGTTGCCCTGTTGTTGATTATATGGATATTGCTCCACATCAAATTATGCGCCTTGCTCAGTTAGGAGCAACTGAGGAAATCTTAAACTGTGAAACAATATGGATATGTTCTGCTTGTCTGCAGTGCTCAACCCGATGTCCAAAAGGAATTGATGTTGCAAAAGTTATGGAAGCTTTCCGCACAATAAATTTGCGAAAAAGACTGGCACCATTAAATCCTGATGAAATTGCCGAGAAAGACCTAAAAGAACTGCCTCCGATTGCTTTGGTTGGTGCATTTAGAAAAATGACAGGATAAAGAAACGCCACAGATGCACGGAGAACACAGAGTAAGATAATTAAATATGCTCCATTTTAAGAAAAATAAGCATTGTGGAAATATTGAATATTAATTTTAAATAATTCTCTGTGCCTCTGTGTCTCCGTGGCAAACATAACTACAAGGAAAAAATTATGAATCTACCTTATTATCCCGGCTGCACATTAAAAACAAATGCAAAGAATTTTGAAGATTCTGCAATGAGAGTAATGGAAGTTTTAGATTATCCATTAAAAGAGATGGAAAATTGGGTCTGCTGTGGCACTGTATTTTCAATGACAAGTGATGACCTGATGCTCCAATTAGGTGCAATTCGCAATCTTTTACGAGCCGAAGAACAAAATCTGAAGGAATTGATAGTTCTATGTAGTATGTGCTACAATACTTTGAAAAGAGCAAAACAATTCATTACTGAAGATGAAGAGAATCTAAACAAGGTTAATGACCTGATGTATAAAGAAAACATCCGTTATAAAGGAACAGTTGATATTCATCATCTTTTAAGCATACTTCGTGATAGAGTAACTTTTGATGCAATAAAAGAGAAAGTCAAAAAGCCGTTATCCTCGCTAAAAATTGGGGGATATTACGGATGTTTTCTTGTAAGGCCAAAAGAATTTGCAATAGATGATTTTGAAGACCCAAGCATTATTGAGGACTTGCTTACATTATTAGGTGCAGATGGTATTGAATTTCCATATCGTCTGGAATGCTGTGGTGCTTACCAAACTGTAACAAAAAAAGATGTAACTGCTATGCGAACTTATGAGATAATCAATTCTGCTAGAAGGGCAGGATGCGAAGCAATAGTTACATCTTGCCCATTATGTGCGTTTAATCTTGACCAAAGACAGAAAGAAACCGCAAAAGAATTTGTAGAATTTGAACATATCCCTGTCTTTTACTTTACAGAATTGATGTCTATTGCATTAGGCTGTGGCTGGGATGAAAATTGGACAAAACTTCATTATGTTAATCCTGAACCATTACTAAAAGAAAAAGGTTTAATATAAGCCACGAAGAACGCGAAGAATCGCTAAAAGATTAAAAGAAACGGTCAAATTGGTGATAGCTTCTTGCTTCAATATATCAAAACCATTATTAGAAAAAGTTTGATGTAAGCAAGTAAGGACGCAAAGTAAGGCTAAAAAAATGAACAAAGACTTGTTATATGCGAAAGAAGTCTACAGAATAATAGGGGCAGCAATTGAAATACATAAAGAACTTGGTCCGGGATTCTTAGAATCAGTCTATGAAGAAGCAATGGTAATTGAATCAAGCAAAAGACAGATACCATACGAAACGCAAGTTAAGATATCGGTTTACTATAAAAACCAAAAATTAAAAAAAGAGTTTATAGCTGATTACATTGGATATGACAAAATCATAGTTGAATTTAAGTGTATACCTAAATTAACAAAGGTAGAAGAAGCTCAGATAATAAATTATTTAAAGGCAACAGGAATAAAAGTTGGAATATTAATTAATTTTGGTAGTCATGGAAAATTGGAATGGAAAAGGTACATCAGAACATTTATTGAAAACAAAAAGGATCATATAAGCCACGAAGAACGCGAAGAATCGCTAAAAGATTAAAAGAAACTGTCAAACTTGGTGATAACTTTCATATATCAGAACAGTTCAGCTTTTCGTATTTCTCAGTGTTCTTGGTTGGCTAAAAAAAATATTTTAACCTTTCGTATTTCTTAGTGTTCTTAGTGGCTAAATATATAAGAGGATAGAATGAAACGAATCGGAGTTTTTATTTGCCATTGTGGTGAAAATATTGCTGATACTGTTGATGTAGAAAGGGTTGCCAAAGAAATCGGCAATTATAGCGGAGTTGTTTATAGCACTGATTATACTTTTATGTGTTCTGACCCCGGGCAGAAAATTATAAAAGATGCAATAAAAGAGAAAAAATTGGATGGGGTAATTGTAGCAAGTTGTTCACCCACAATGCATGAAGCAACTTTTAGGAAAGCGGCCGCATCTGCCGGATTAAATCCATATCAATGTGAAATAGCCAATATTCGTGAGCAATGCAGTTGGGTTCATTCTAACAAAGAAGAGGGTACAAAAAAAGCAATTCTTATCATAAAATCTATGATTGAAAAGCTAAAATTGAATGAATCATTATACCCAATATCTTCACCGACAAATAAGAATGTGTTAATAATAGGTGCTGGAATTGCCGGGATACAAGCGGCATTGGACATTGCTGATGCAGGACATAAAGTTTTTTTAGTGGAAAGGAGACCATATATTGGTGGGCATATGATTCAATTATCAGTAACCTTTCCAACTCTTGATTGCTCGCAATGTATTTTAACACCCAAAATGGTTCAAGTTGACCAGAGTGAGAATATTGACCTCTTCGTTAATAGCGAAATAGAATCAATTGATGGTGCTGTGGGTAATTTTAAGGTCAAAATTAAGAGAAAAGCACAATATATAAATCCTGATATATGCACTGGTTGTGGGGATTGTATAGATGTTTGTCCAGTACTTGTTCCGGATGAATACGAGGAAGGGCTTTCATATCGCAAAGCAGTTTATATGTCGTTTGCACAGGTGATTCCATATACATATACATTGGATATTGATAATTGTTTGGGATTAAACCCTATTGCTTGTGGGAAATGCAAAGATGCCTGTAAGGAAGATGCTATCAATTATGACGCAAAAGATGAAATTATTGAAAAAGATGTTGGGGCAGTTATTGTTGCAACTGGATATGATTTATATCCTATGGAAAATATCGGAGAATATGGTTATGGAAAATATCCAGATGTGGTTAGTGGACTGCAGTTTGAAAGACTTATCTTTGCGGTTGGTCCATCAGGTGGAAAAATGCTACGACCATCGGATGGAAAGCCGGTAAAGGAAATTGCTTTTATCCAATGTGCTGGATCACGGGACCCGGAGAGACATCTTTCTCATTGCTCAAAAATATGCTGTATGTATACAGCCAAACAGGCAAAGATGTTTAAAAATAAGGTGCCGGATGGACAGTCATATATCTTTTATATTGATATTAGAGCTACTGGAAAAGATTATGAAGAGTTTATTCAAACAGCTCAATTGGAGCAAAAGTTAGTTTATATCCGAGGTAAGGTCTCCCGTATTTATAAAGAAAATGGTAAGATGATTATCAATGCTTTTGACACTCTCTCCGGCAAGAAAATTGAAGCAAAAGTGGATATGGTAGTTCTCGCATTAGGAATGATACCAAGTTTTGGAACTGATGAACTGGCAAGAAAACTTAATCTTTCAGAAGGAACATCTGGATTTCTGACAGAAGCACATCCTAAATTAAGACCGGTAGAAACCGTTAATCCTGGATTTTTCCTTGCCGGAACATGCCAGGCGCCAAGAGATATACCTGAAACTGTTGCACAGGCCTCTGGGGCGGCTTCAAAAGCGTTATCATTATTGGCACATGATACTATAGAAAAATCGCCAGTTGTTGTGAAAGTTGATGTTGAAAAATGTACCGGATGTGGAGATTGTGTTAAGAAATGTCCTTTTGATGCAATTACTATTGATAAAGTTCAAAATATCGCGGTAATTGATGAAATGAAATGTAAAGGATGTGGCTTTTGTATTCCAGAATGCCCTGAGGATGCATTAGAACAAAAGAACCTCTCTGACCGGCAAATCTATAATATGATAGATGGCATATTAGAGAAGGATAAGCAGATTGTAAAAGGTAAAGAATTTGAGCCTAAAATTGTGTGCTTTTTTAGTAATATTGGTGCTTATCAGGCCGCAGACCTTGCTGGTATTGGAAGAATGGAATATAAACCAAATGCTTTAATAATTAGACTTCTTTCAATTTCAATGTTAGACGACAAGCACATTTTATATGCTTTAAAAAATGGTGCTGATGGCGTGCTTATCAGCGGAAGTCATCCGGGTGAATCACCTTATCCTGGAGCAAGTAAGAAAACAAAAGAAAGAGTAGATGCTCTTAAAAATAAAATAAAAGAGGCAGGACTAAATCCTGAGAGAATAAAATTAGAATGGTATGCAGGAAGACAAGCAAAAGGATTCGCTGGTTTCGTAGATACATTTGTTGAATATCTTAAAAAGCAGGGTCCGGTCCAGTCAGAAAATTGGAAGACTTTAAATTAGAATAAATTTCTGTTAGCAAAGATAAGAAATTGATAAATTCTTCCGAGTTTTTATAAAGAAAATTTATATGGAGGATTGATAATGTCAGAGTCAGAAAAAGATAAAATGGTTAAAATCTATATTTTGGGCGAGGGCTTTGATGTGCCTGCTGGCTCAACTATTGTTACTGCAATGGAATATGCCGGATTTCAATTAACAACTGGTGTTGGCTGTAGAGAAGGCTTTTGCGGCGCTTGTGCAACCCTATATCGTGAAAAAGGTGACTATAAATTACAGGCAGGTCTTGCCTGCCAAACTGTGGTTTCTGACGGAATGTATATCGCACAGATACCATTTGTGCCTGCTGAAAAACCTATCTATGACATTACAAAACTAACGCCTGATATTGATTCTATTAAAACACTTTATCCAACTGTATTCCGTTGCGTATCTTGTAATACTTGCACTAAAGCCTGCCCACAAGATATAGAGGTTATGGACTATGTTCAAGCATTAATAAAAGGAGATATTGCAAAGGCAGCAGATTTGTCATTTGATTGCATTCGCTGTGGACTTTGTGCATTAAGATGTCCCTCTGAAATTGTACAATACAATGCCGGAATTTTAGCTCGTCGCCTTACAGGAAGGTATCTCCTCAAAAAAAGTCCTGACCTTGAACCCCGTGTGAAAGAAATCGCTGAAAGAAAATTTGATAAAGAACTTGAAAAATTAATGAGAACAGACAAAGAAAAAATAAAAAAATTATATTATGAAAGAGAAATAAAACTCGGATAGATTTAATGAAAGATTGTCCCGACCTGTCGGGATCCCGATTCATCGGGGAAGGATTGGAAATGCTAAATTTTGCAAAAATTTTAAGATCTATACGAACCTTTTAATTTTTATAAATCTTTAAAAAAAATTATTAATTAGGAGAGGCTATGTATCCAGAATATATGCAAGAATCAATAAAAAATGTTGAGAGAACAAGACCTGCAAGGTTAAAATTAGCAAAGTCAGGAAAGCAATTATTCCCTCGTATGTCCGCAGAAGAAAGGGATGTAGTTCTAAACAAATTTCACCCAGATTACAAAACAAATGCAAGACGGGAAATAAGAATAGGTCCAAATAAAGGAGAAAGAATAACAACAAAAGTAGCTGAACTTCTTGAGACCTACTCAAGAATTAATCCAGCAGACTTTGATTTATCCCATCCTGATTATGAGACGGATGTGTTGGTAATAGGTGCTGGTTCTGCAGGATTCTCTGCTTCTATACTTGCTTCAGAAAATGGGGCAGATGTAATTCTCGTTACTAAACTCAGAGTTGGAGATTCAAACTCAATGATGGCTCAAGGTGGCATTCAAGCTGCAGTCAGACCTGACGATTCACCTGTTTTACATTATTTAGATGTTATTGGTGGAGGTCATTTTGATAATAAACCCGAGTTAGTTAACGCATTGGTTTCAGATGCTCCGGATGCAATAAAATGGTTGCAAGACATGGGGGTTATGTTTGATAGAAATCCTGATGGAACAATGTTTACGAAATCGGGTGGTGGAACTTGCAGACCACGAATGCACTCTGCCAGAGACTATACTGGTGCAGCTATCTGCAGAACTCTGCGTGATGAGGTTTATAACAGACCTGATAAGATTAAAATCCTTGAACATCAACCTGCTGTGGAGCTAATAAAAGATAGTGATGGACGCGTCGCAGGTGCGGTCCTTTATCATCTTGAAAATAAAGAATATTTTACTGTTAAAGCCAAGGCTACAATCCTTTCTACAGGTGGGTTTGGCAGACTGCACATACAGGGATTTGAAACCACAAATCACTACGGCGCTACCGCAGATGGTCTGGTAATGGGCTATAGGGCTGGCGCAAACTTATTATATATGGATTCTGTCCAGTATCATCCAACCGGAGCTGTATATCCACTGCAAATTATGGGATTTCTATGCACAGAAAAATTGCGCGGAATGGGTGCACAGCCTGTAAATAAAAATGGTGAACTCTTTGTATATCCTCTTGAACCAAGAGATATAGAGGCTTCATCTTTCATACGGGAATGTACAGAGAGAGGAAACGGAATAAAAACTCCATCTGGAAATGTAGGAATCTGGCTGGATACTCCACTTATTGAACAGATAAATGGCGAAGGAGCAATTAAAGAAAATCTACCTGCTATGTTAAGACAGTTTGGTCGCTTTGATGTGGACATAACAAAAGAGCCGATGCTCGTTTATCCTACTTTGCATTATCAAAACGGCGGAATAGAAATAAACGACCATTGCGAAACAAAGTTGCCTGGACTTTATGTTGCTGGCGAGGCTTCTGGCGGGGTGCATGGTAGAAATAGATTAATGGGCAATTCACAATTAGATTTAATAGTATTTGGCAGAAGAGCTGGTAAATATGCGACAGAATATGCAAAAGGTGCAAAACTTGGCAAATTGAATTTAGACCATGTTTACGAATATGAAAAAGAAGTAGAAAAATTTGGTATTGATAGGAAAAATATCTCCCCAATGGTTCTACCTGACTATATTCCAGAAGCAGTGAAAAAGAGACAGTATACTGCCCACTATGAAGGAACGCTTAGATAACAAATTTCTAAATCCGAAATTCTAAATCCGAAATAAGTTCAAATTTACCCTGTGAACTAAAATGCAAAATAATAAACATTATGATTTAGAAGAACGTCCGCCAGTTGGCGGATTGCTAAGAGGGTTAGAAATTTAGTTAAGAAAATACCAAAAACAATGTCAAATTTAGAATATGGAAAGCAGTTAATAAGATCTTCTAGTTCTGTTGGAGCAAATTACACTTGCCCCGTTAGATAAAACTTAATGATGGGTAAGCAGATTAATAAAATTGTTGCCAATAAGTATATAAACTTGTGGTTTAATACAAGGAGTAATTATCTAACGGGGTGAAAAGCAAATGAATCATTAAGTAAAAAAGATTTTCTAATGCGGATAAAGATTTGTCGCAAAGAATCTAAAGAAAGTACATTTTGGTTAAAATTATGTGAAGTAAAAAATGAAGCAGAAGAAAAAGAGAGAAAATTTCTAATAGGTGAAGCAACTGAATTAATGAAAATATTTGGATCTATTGTTGCCAAAGCAAAATAACAATAAGTTTTAGAACTTTTTAAATTTTGGTTATTAGAATTTTGAAATTGTTTAGTCCCCGATTAAATCGGGGATAGAAATTAGAATTTAGAATTTGTAAATTGGAGGAATAAATGCCAAAACCGAAGATAGCTTTTTATTGGTGTGCTTCTTGCGGTGGATGTGAAGAAGCCATAATTGACTTAAATGAAGATATACTTAAAGTAGCTGATTCAGTTAATATTGTCTTCTGGCCCTGCGCTATGGATTTCAAATATGCTGATGTACGAAAAATGAAAAAAGATGAAATAGATGTCACATTCATAAATGGAGCTATTCGCACAGATGAACAAGAAGAAATGGCAAAACTACTTAGAGAAAAATCAAAAATAATTGTATCTTTTGGAGCTTGTTCACAATTAGGAGGAATCCCAGGATTAGCTAATTTTTGGGATAGAGAAACCATATTTAATTCTTCTTATGGCAAGAATTGTCCCTCTATTGATAATCCAGAAGGAATCACACCTCAGACAGTTTCAAAAGTGCCTGAAGGGGAATTAACCTTGCCTGCCTTTCATAACACAGTAAAGACTACTGACTAGGTTATTGATGTGGATTATTATCTTCCAGGTTGTTCTCCAGCCCCATACTTAACGATGAAAGCTATCAATACAATTTTATCTGGTGAATTACCTCCAAAAGGCACAGTCCTTGCTCCAAATAAAGCTTTATGTGAAACTTGCTCTCTTAATGAAACCAAGCCGGAAAAATTATCAATAGAAAAGATAAATAGAATTTCTCTTGTTGAGGCAGACCCGGAAAAATGCTTCCTTGCACAAGGAATTATTTGTATGGGACCAGTAACTCGCTCTGGATGCAGCGAAGAGGGAGATGGCAGATGCATTAAAGCTAATATGTCCTGTCGTGGATGTTACGGACCAATCTCTGAGGTAAAAGATGTAGGTGCCAAGATGATTTCTGCTCTTGCCTCTATTCTCGGTCTTGAGGGTGAAGAAAATATGAGCGAGGAAGAAGTAGAAAAACTAATGTCCCAAGTTGTTGACCCAGCTGGTACTTTCTATCGCTTTTCTTTGTCAAAATCACTGTTGATGAGGAAAAGGAATGATAAACATTGATAGAAGAAAAACGAAAAATAGTCTAATAAATAATTCCCCTCCGTCTGGAATTCTGTCTCCCGATATATCTGGAGACAAGACTGATTAGAGAAGCAAGCCGTAGCCAGAAATGAAGTGAAATTATCTATTTTGCATATCTCATATAGTCATTATGAAAAAAAGGAGAAATAATTAATTATGAAAAAAATATCCATAAATCCAATTACCAGATTAGAGGGACATGGCAAGATTGAAATCTTCCTTGATGATGACGGAAATGTTAGTAATGCATATCTGCAAGTACCCGAGTTACGAGGCTTTGAACAATTTTGTATTGGTAGGCCCGTTGAAGAACTGCCAAGAATAACTCCCCGTATTTGTGGCGTTTGCCCTATGGCACATCATATGGCATCTACTAAAACTGTTGATGCAGTATATAATATAAAACCAACTCCAACTGCTGTAAAATTACGCAATTTAGTTTATGATGCTTATATTATGGAAGACCATCTATTGCACTTCTTCTTTTTAGGGGGACCTGACTTTATTGTAACCCCATCTGCTCCACCGGAAGAAAGAAATATCCTTGGTGTTATTGGAAAAGTCGGATTAGAAATCGGCACAAAAGTTATTGCCACAAGAAGAAAAATCAGGGAAATTGTAACTCATCTTTCTGGCAGAATTATCCATCCAGTTGGAGGACTTCCCGGCGGTGTTTCTAAGAATTTAATTGAAGAAAAAAGAAAAGAATTCCTAAAGTATGCAAAACAAGCATTAGAATTTGCCCAAGAATCCATTAAAATCTTTAATGATATAGTTCTTAAAAATGATAAATATTTGGATTTGATTGTCGGAGATATTTATAAACATAAGACCTATTATATGGGTTTAGTAGACGAAAACAACAAAGTTAATTTCTATGATGGGAAGGTTAGGGTTGTAGACCCAGAAGGCAAGGAAATTCTAAAATTTGAAGCAAAAGATTATCTAAAATACATTGCAGAACATGTTGAGCCCTGGAGTTATATGAAATTTCCATTTCTTAAAAAAATTGGTTGGAAAGGATTTGTTGATGGGAAAAATAGCGGTGTGTATCGCGTTGCCCCTCTTGGAAGATTGAATGCCTCTAATGGCATGGCAACTCCTATTGCACAAGTTAAATATGAAAAAATGTATGATAAATTAGGCGGAAAACCTGCTCATAATACACTTGCCTTCCATTGGGCAAGATTGATTGAAGTAATCTATGCTGCTGAACATATGGTTGAGTTATTAAAAGATAAAACTATTACTTCACCAGATATTCGTAATCTTCCTACTGGGGTTCCAAATGAAGGTGTTGGTATAACAGAAGCAGCTCGTGGAACTCTATTCCATCATTATAAAACCGATGAAAATGGCATTGTTACTGCCGTTAATCTGCTCGTTGCAACTGTTGCGAATGCAGCTGGAATGTCAATGTCAATTGCAAAAGCGGCTCAGAAACTTATAAAAAATAGTAAAGTTAATGATGGCTTGCTTAATATGGTAGAAATGGCATTCCGAGCTTATGACCCCTGCCTTGCCTGTGCTACTCATTCTTTGCCGGGTAAAACTCCTCTTATTGTGAATATACATAATAATGCTGGGAATATAATAAAAACTATTAGGAGAGACTGAAATTCGCCACTGTCAGGGAATGGCCCCTGACGGCTCCTTTTTACTGTCCACTTGTCTGGGCGTAGCCCGTCTTGGCTCGGGCCAAGCCGAGACAGGCCATCCGAAGCACGGCAGAGTCGTCACGGACCATTCCGTGACGAAAGCCCAATTCTATATTTTTCCACATATTTTGTCCGAAGGATCTGCCCGCCAGAGGCGGATCTGTCCTCCGAAGGAGGATCTGCCTTCGGCATGACCTTTGGCATGAAAAGAGAACCTAAACTTTAAATTATCCTCCAAAGGAGGATCCACCTTTGGCGGAAAAATTATTAATTTTGTATGAAGACACTATTTCTTGGACTTGGCAATCCGATTCTTACTGATGATGGAGTCGGAATTCGTATCGCAAAAGAAATTGGAGAAAAATGTAAAAATGTTGATGTGGCTGAAGCAAGTGCGGCTGGTTTTAGAATTATAGATGAAATTATTGGCTATGACAGATTAATAATTATTGATTCAATAAAAACTGGCAAAGCAAGACCTGGAACTCTTCATAAATTTTTAGTAAACGATTTTGCAAAAACTCTCCATCTTTCAACTCCTCATGATATTAGCCTTTTTGAAGCTTTTAAAGTAGTGAGAAAAGAAAATGTAAAACTCCCCTCACAAATTGAAATCTATGCTATGGAAGTGGAAGACACCTCAACCTTTTCTGAGAAGTGCACAGAACTTGTTGAATCTGCAATTCCAAAAACCGTTCAACAAATTATGAAAGAGCAAAATCTGACATAAAACTGAATTACTGATTTTAAATTTTTTATAATAGATGCAAAATTTGACATAAAATAACAAGAAATTTTTTTAGGAATTTAGTGGGGCTGTAGCTCAGTTGGGAGAGCATTTGTCTGGCAGACAAAAGGTCACGGGTTCGAGCCCCGTTAGCTCCACCATCTTTCGCACATTTATTTCATAAATGAGCTTCAGATGGCAAGCCATATTTTTTTTATTCATTCCATTGAAGTCTAAATTCAATTATTCAGGGTGAAAGATGTCTTCCGTAGTCTATATTCTCTATATCAATGCTCCAGCGTAGAATAAGTTGACGGAGGAAGACACTATTAGTTAAAAATAATGTATTATACTTACATAATTGAAAGTAAAACAGTCCCAACTAAAAAGTATATTGGCTATACCTCTGATTTGAAGAAACGATTAAATGCTCACAATTCAGGAAATTGTAAATTCACATCAAAATATAAACCCTGGAAAATTAATACTTATATCGCTTTCATTGATAGAGAAAAAGCTATGAAATTTGAGAAGTATCTTAAATCTGGTTCAGGACATGCCTTTACAAAAAAACATTTCTAAATGAAATTAAAATAAAACATCCCTTTAAAACCAGCCTCTCCGCTGTCATTCCATATAATTTGGGAATGCATTTGATTTCATGCTTTTTCTAGCAATCTGGGTTTTGCCATAAACCTACAGTGTTTTTATTGACAAAAAATTCTATAAAATATTTCTTTATTTTAAATCTCTTATGCTTCATAATTAGAATAGGATTTGGAGATATTGATAATAATAACTTAATGAAAAATACATGTCCCCGATACATCGGGAGACAAAGGAGAACGAATCCCGATTTATCGGGATGAGTCAGAGTTATCAAATTTTCTCTGTGTTCTCTGTGTCCCCGCCTGCCAAAGCCTTGTGCGGCGGGCAGGTCTGCGGTGAAGATTTTCAATGAAGAATAACTATGGACAAAAACACAGCAAAACAACAAATCGCCAAACTAATTGATAAATACAAACGACTTTTAGAAGCAGGTAAGGTCAAATCATATAACGAAGCTCAAACTCGTAATGAATTTATTGAGCCTTTTTTTCAGTTTTTGGGCTGGGATATGCGAAACCTTGAATACGAAAACGAGGTTACCACTGAGGAAAATGTTTCAAAAGGAAGGGTTGACCTCGCCTTTAAAATAAACAACATTCCAGTAATGTTTTTAGAAGCAAAGGCTTTAAAGATTGACCTTGATGAATGGAAATGGGCAGAACAAGCTATTAACTACAGTTGGAACAAAAGTGTAACCTGGGCAGTGCTTACAGACTTTGAAGGTATCAAGATTTTCAATGCGGAGATACCACCCAAAGGACTTTCTGATAACCTCTTTTTTGAACTTTCCTGGCAAAATTATTTAGATAGATTTAACCAACTCTATCTTTTATCAAAAGAAAGCTTTGAGCAAGGATTACTCTCCAAAGAAGCGGAAAAATGGGGTAAACTCATAAAAAGAAAGCAGGTTGGTGAAAAACTCTTTGAAGATCTAACTAATTGGCGTGGATGCCTTACCAAACAGTTTAAAAAGAAAAATGAACTCACAGAAGAAGAATTAGACGAAGGTGTGCAGAGAATCATTGACCGTTTAATTTTTATCCGAACTGCAGAAGACCGAAACATAGAACCAAATATTTTGCTTTCTCTTCTAAGAGGTTGGAAAAGTTCTGGAAAGAAAAAAAGCCTATATAAACAACTTGTAAAAATCTTCCACAAATTTGATGACGGCTACAACTCAAAACTGTTTGCTCCCCATTACAGTGAAAAATGGGAAGCAGATGACAAAGTGTTTATTGATATTATTCAAGGACTTTACAAAACAAAAGATGGCTATAGATATGATTTTTCTGCTATTTCTGCTGATGTGTTGGGTGGCATTTACGAGCAGTATTTAGGATATGTGCTGAAAAAAGTAAAAAAGAAATCAGCAGCAGAGGCAAAGCGAGCAAAACGAAAATCTCAAGGAATTTTTTACACGCCAAAATATATTGTGGATTCCATCGTTACGCAAACACTGGGCGAAGTTTTACGAAAAACAAAGAGAAAGGATATTCCGAAAATCAAGGTGCTTGACCCTGCTTGCGGTTCTGGCTCTTTTTTGATTGCCGCTTATGACAAAATTCTGGAAACATTAGAAAAACAAAATCCACAAATTAGTTTGTTTACCAAGTTTGATATTTTGAAAGATAACATCTACGGTGTTGATTTAGACGAGCAAGCAGTAGAAATTGCCCAGCTTAATTTGCTTTTAAAAGTCCTTACTCAAAGGGCAAAACTGCCGACTTTGCAGCACAATATTCGTATGGGAAACTCTCTGGTATCTGGCAATGCAGAAAGTCTTGAGCCGTATTTTGGCGAGAAATGGCAGAAGCAAAAACCATTTAATTGGAATGAGAAATTTAAAGAGGTATTTTTACCTACCAAAGTTTCAACAAAGGCAGATGAACAAGGTGGTTTTGATGTGGTAATAGGGAATCCACCGTATATATTTGCTCGCGGTAAAAGTTTCTCCAATCAAGTAAAAAAATACTATTATGACCAGTATGAACTTGCTGAATATCAGCTTAATACTTATCTTTTGTTTATTAATCGGTCATATAAATTGCTAAAAGATGGTGGATATTTTGGCTTCATTATTCCAAATACATGGCTGACGATTGATACTTTTTCAAATTTAAGAAAATTCCTGCTTGAACAAACTGGAAGTCTTCAAATAATAAACATTTACGACAAAGTATTTCAAGATGCAAATGTTGATAATTGTTTGTTGATTTTCAAGAAAGGCAGACGAAGCAAAGTTACTCTCGGTGAATTTAGAGAAGGAAAACTTGAAATTGTGGGGAAATTCTTGCCAGATCTTTTTAGGAGCAATAATCACATTATCAACATTTCTTTAGCTAAAAATAAAGAAAAGATGAAGATTTTGAAAAAGATTGAAAAGAAATCAAAGCAGTTGAGCCTTTATTCAACAGTTAAAGCTGGGTTAAAAGCCTATGAAACAGGAAAGGGAAATCCTGTTCAAACGGATAAAATGAAAAATAATAGAATTTATCATAGCAAAGAAAAAGTTGATGAAAGTTATGTTAAATATCTTGAGGGACGAGATGTTAAACGTTATCAGATTAGTTGGAGCGGTTGGTGGTTGAAATATGGAAAATGTTTAGCAGCACAAAGAAAAGAAGAATTGTTTACAACTCCACGCATTTTAGTGCGACAAATACCTTCTCCTCCTCCTTATTCTATCAATGCCGTTTATACAGAAAAATATTTATTAAACGACATTAACAGCATGATTATTTTTAAATTTGTGAATGTTGAGCCTTTGTTTATTTTAGCAGTTCTGAACTCTCGTGTTACAACCTTTTGGTTTACAAACACTTTTGATAAATTCCAGCGTAAAACATTTCCTCAATTTAAAGTTAAAGAGCTTGCGATATTCCCAATTCCACAAGCCAGTAAGAACGAGCAAGAAGAAGTTGCCAAGAAATCACAACAAATGCTTAATCTCAATAAAGAATTGCAAGCAACTTCAGAAAATACAGATAAGTGGAATCGGCTAAAAGAGAAAATAGAAAGGCTTGACCAAAAAATTGACCAAGAAGTTTATAAACTTTATGGACTTACTAGAGAAGAAATCAAAATAATTGAGCAGGAAAGATGAAAAAAAATCTGCGTTCTCAATATAATTAAAAGTAATAAATGGATAAATCAGAAACCAAAAAGTCTCAATTCAAAGAATTGAAAAGAATAATTATTTTCGCATCAGCCTGCATAGCAATTTATACTTCTTGTTTTGGTATTTTGTTTGCATTAAAAGTACCAACGAAAAATTGTTTATTATTGCCTTTAATTCCAATAATATCAATCTTAACATTTTATTATCTCACTAAAATTATAATTTATTTTATTGAAGAAATCAATGAACCTATTGGTGTGCGTTATACAAATAAAAAAGGTGAAACCAAACTTTTAAAACCAATTCCTTTATTTTTCTTTTGGTTAAAATATAAAATTAAGTATAAACTTAAACGTAAATCAAAAGTGTAGTTGCCTATTAAATACTCTGAAACTAGCGGTACTTCGTTTGAGGTCATTTTTTGGTTTTTAGCTAATTTTAGTTTTTTACTTTTGTTTGACCAGATGTTTTAGAATAGCACCTTAGCATATGGTTAGATATACAAATAGATAAATTCGCTATAGGGTTTGTTGTCTTTTAATTGGAGACTTTAATTGAATGAATAGATTAATTATTCTTGGTATATTTATACTTATTTTTTTAATTGGTTTAGTAAAGCTATTACACACAAAAATAAAATTGACTGAACAATCCCGTTTTGCAGAAGAATTTTTAAATAAATTTCGAGAATATTTATCTAGCAGTGGCAAAGACACTAAAACATATGGATGGTTAATACATAGATCATCTAAAGCACAATCTGAAATGGGAACAGTTGCTGTGTTAAAAATTTACAGACCACCATATCAAAACTTTGCAATAAAAAATTATCAGATTATTCTAGATATGATATCTGACCTAAGATATGCATTTGAGAATATGACATTTAATTCAAAAATGGTAAGCCTTTACGGGGACACAATTCAAGAAGCAATTATTCGATATTTGGGTATTTTAGATGATAAATACAATGATCATATGAAATCCTTAAAAAATCCTATCATCTGGTTTAGAGAAGGTATCCAAACAATAGTCATTTTCCCCATCACTTTACTACATTGGTTCGGACTATTTAATAAATCGACATTAAATTCTCTTTCAGATAATTTTATTTTTAAGGCTTTCTCAGTATTAATTGCATTTATTGAATTTTTTGGTTCTATTATTTCAATAATACTGGGTTGGGAAGAATTTCTGAAATTAATAAAATCCTTATTACATATTGGTGCCTAAAATACTTCAGGCTGGTTCAAGTTTATAGCTTGTCAAACCTGTGGCATCATGCCAGCGGCAGATCCCGACTTGTCGGGAGACCTTAAGAAATTTTTTATATTATAGAAATAATAATAGATCATATAAAAAATGAAATATATTTCTCAACCCTATACACCAAAGTATACAAAACTGTTAACTTTGGTGCATATAAATGAGAATAATCTGTTTAGAAAACGATATAAAAATGAAATATATTTATTTATCTTATAAACTAAACATAACAAAATTGTTAAGGATGGTGCATTAAAATGAGAATATCACTTATAGAAGAGCTTGCTAAAATCATGCCCAAGGTCATGCCATAGGCAGATCCTCATTTGGAGGACAGATCCCGACTTGTCGGGAGATCCTTTGGAAAAGATATTCAGTGGTAGGTTCATTATGGAATGGTCTGTGCTCCGTAGTCCCGATATAATCGGGACGAAGGATGAATCCATGACGGCTCCTCGGACAATGGACCAAAAAAGAGATTTTCAAGGGAAATATACATCTCCCCGACGCATTGGGGACTCAAAGGAAAACAAAAATTTCACAGATTATTTTTGGAGTCGGCAAGTTCATCCTTCGGAGTCCCGACCCGTCGGGACGGAGAATGTATCTCTTGCCGAATTCGGCCAAGAGACCTCCCAATTAAATTGGGAGCTACTCCATAAAGGGATTTTCAGGTGAAAAAAGTCATTGTAACACGCTTACAAAAAATTGAGCAAGAAGAGAATGTAAAGATATTATATGCGGCATGCTGGTTCAAGTTTATAACTTGAATCATAAAGTTTGGATAAAGGCAAAGAGATTAATTGGTTGTAAAACAAATGGTTCAGATTACAAATCTGAACCAGCACAGTCCCTATTGCAGAACAGCAATTTTATTCATTTCCGCCAGAGGCAGTTCATTCGGAAACCTTCACCACCTTAAAAATATATCTCTCTGTACCCAGCGTTAAGCCTTTGTGGCCACCGCTCAAAGTAATAACAATTTTATTTTTATCTTAAAATCACCATCTTTCTTATTTCAGAATAATTACCACTTACTTTTATTTGATAAAAATAAATACCAGAACTTACTTGATTACCGTTATCGTCTTTTCCATCCCAAACCACTTCGTTAATTTTTAATTTATAATTTCTAATTTTTAATTTTTTTACTAGTTGTCCTTTCACATTATAAATTTTTATTCGTGCCTGCCGGGGCGTATCCGCCGGCTGGCGGAGAAGACCGGTGGCTAAATGAAATGAAATGGTTGTTGAGGCACCAAATGGATTAGGATAATTCTGATAAAGCGTAATTACAGATTGTGGTTCCGGCTCTGGTTCTACACTCACAGGTGGAGCGCCAAATTCATAGCAGCCCATATCTACAATTGCTGTTCCTGTATTATCTCCGTCCCAGATGCGAACATTTCTATCTAAATCATAGTCCAAAATAACATAATCATTCAAACCAATATCAATACAAGGACTTATATCTTGCAAATGATAATCAAACGGGTCTCCAGCAGCAAACAGTGGGTCTGCATCAATATTTCCCTCACCGGACCATCCACCTTGAATATCTGAATATTCAGCGATTAAATCTGCTGTAGGAGGAAATATCTCCTGTGGAGTATCTCCCCAGAAAATGCTATTCCGAACATTTACTGTAGAACTGTAGACAAAAATTCCACCAGCAAAGGATACTGCTGAGTTATTTGCAATTGTACAATTTATAAAATCTGGATTTGAAGCATTTGAATAGATTCCTCCGCCAATTCCAGAGGTGCTTGTTGCAGAATTATCTGTTATTAGACAATTTACAACCTGTGAATTAGCTGAAGTAAGATAGATTCCTGCACCGCGTTTTGCAGTATTTCCTGATACAATGCAGTTTTCAATAATAGGGCCAACTTCACTCAAATAGAGTCCCCCACCATATTGGGAAACCTCATTATTCAATAGCAACACATTTCTTACCTCAAGTGAATTACAGGTATATGAGCATATTCCTCCACCATATTCTGCTGAATTATCTGAAATATCACAATCAATTATTGCAACTGAATCACAATCAGTTATGTAAACTGCACCTCCATTATTGGAAGCATTGTTATTGGAAAAACTACAGTTTTTAATTAATGTTGAGGGATTTGAATCTACAAAAATTCCAGCAGCAATATTAGCAGAATTTCCATTAAAACTACAACTATCAATAACTAAATTATTATTCTGGACGGTTCCAATAGCGCCGCAAGATGCTGCACCACAACTGATAAATTCACAGTTATTAATGAATAGATTTTCACTATTTGAACTAAAAACTGCTCCACCACCAGATTCAGAAACACAATTTTCAAATATACAATTTTCTATTCTTGCAGATGCATTCTCGCAGTTTATACCGCCCCCATTTCCAAAATTATTAAAATTGGTGAAGGTAAAACCACTAACAATAGAAAAATCATTATTACTTATCTCAAAAGCAAAACCAGCATTCTCACCATCAAGAATGCAATTTTCAGGTCCATATTCAGAAATTACTGTTACATTTTTACCATCAAATGAGATGTTCTTATTTAGCATTCCAGAATACACCGCATCTGCAATAAGTAAGGTGTCACCATCATAAACTGCTTCCATTCCGTCGTGCAAATTCGTATAGTCTCCGCTTCCATCAGGATTAACATAGACCACATAGCCGCCACCTGTTGCCACATCAATGTAATTTATCTTTGTTTTCGTTGCAGTAAGATTACATGCATCGGTAACAGTCAGAGATACCGTTTTCTTGCCCGGTATTTCATAGATATGCAGTGGATTCTGTTCTGTGCTTGTTTCACCATCTCCAAATTCCCAGAACCAGTCAACTATTGAGTCAACGACTGAATTACTTACATCAGTAAATTGAACGCTCAAAGGCATAATTCCATAAGTAACATCTGCTGAAAATTCTGCTACAATTATATCAGATTTTTCATAAATTCTCACATCATCAATATACACACCTTCTGCAACATCTCCTTCATCACTTACAAATCTGAAGCGTAAAGTCAATTCTGTTCCCGCAGGATATTGTGATAAATCATAGTTATATTCAAGCCAATCGTTTCCTGTGGTAAGTGTTCCTAAAGCTCCGCCACTCCCAATAAAATCCAGGTCTATCCATCCGGAACCATCGTTAATTTCAGCATAAAATCCATCAGTTCCATAATTAGGAAATTCATACCAGCACCAGAATGAAAGCGTTGCATTCTGTCCAATTGTAAAAG
>JAYEOL010000033.1:0-2635 GCA_034722995.1 Candidatus Cloacimonadota bacterium
TTAACTCTTTTCTTCTCTGTTCTATGAGCTAAATTATCTGCTTGTAACTCTGCAATTTCATCTTCTAATCTATCTGCATACGATTTTGATGCAAATATTGCACGGTGGGAATGTCCACAAATAAGAATTACTTTTTCCTTTTTTGCCCAAGTATACATAATTTGTTCATAATCAGTTGTAACCTGAGATTTTGTCGCGGAAGGATGTCCATACAATTTTAGAAACTTTGCAATAGGTTCAAATGGTTTAAATACACCTCTCACAAGAAATCTGCTTATCCAACTATTTTTATCAGAATCAATACTTCCTTGATGACCATGAACAAGCAAGATTTTTACCTCTCCATTGCTATTTTTCATTTTCAATGCTTCTGGTGCTCCTTTATGTTTTTCGGGATTTTTCATAACGGGGTCATCTGGCGCACACCACTCATAATCATGATTTCCAAAAACACGATAAACACGAGCATTTCCAAATTCTCTCATCTTCTTATAAACACTATTATCATACCTTTTGATTACTTGATTCAAATCAAATTGCCAGAGTTCTTCAGTATCTCCAAGTAATATTAGCCTATAATCATTTTTATTATAAAAGGTGAGAGCAGTTTCAAGTGTTTCCTCATTGTGAAAAAAATCATCTGCATTTCCACCATCGCCTAAATGTAGGTCACTGAAAATAGCGTATTTCATACCTTTTGTCTCAAGCACATTAATATCTTTACTTTCCCATAATTGAAACAACTTTTTATAAGTTAATTCTTTGTCTTGTGCCATAGTTAGACTCCAATCAGATATTTGATAAATTAAATATTTGAGATGCTATATTTCAGTCAAGATAATCTATAAAAGCAAATTAATTTGCAAAGAATACAACAAATTTTTGACAAAATAATTCTACTTTATTAATGAATACTTTTTTATTCATCATTCTATGAAAGGATAAATATTATGGAAAAGATTATAGAAATTTACAAATATATGTCTGCCGATAGAATAATTGATATCCAATCAAATACTAAAGATGAAGCATTAAGGGAACTTGCAGATGTGATAAGTACAAGCGATAAGGTTACTAAAAAAGAGAGCTTTATAAAGAAAATTTTTGAACGAGAAAAATTGATGAGTACTGGAATTGGATATGGAATTGCTATTCCTCATATAAGAGATAAATCAATCCAAGATTTTGTCATTGCTCTTGGAAGAAAAAAATCTGGTCTGGAATATGATTCTATTGATAATAAACCTGTAAAGTTAATCTTTATGATTGGAGCATCTGACAAGCAGGATAAAGATTACATTCGCGTACTCTCCAAGCTAGTATTGCGTCTTAAAAACAAAAACTTTGTAAGGCAGCTTCTGAATGCAAGAAGTGCTGATGAGATTTATGGTTTGATAAAGAAACAGGAATAATAACTCCTGGGTATACTTAATGGACAATTTATCATTTTACCTATTATTTTTAGGTATTTCAATACTTGCAGCACTTATCTTTTCTCGCAGTGCAACATTTATTAAATCACCTCTTATCATCGGTTATATTGTCGCTGGAGCAATTCTCGGTCCCAGCATTATTGGATTTATAAGTTTTGAGCAGATTAAATCCTTACAAATAGTAAATGTTGTCACATTATCTTTAATTGGCTTTGGTATTGGCGGGGAACTTCGTTGGAAAGCAATCAGAAAACTGGGTAAAAGCATAATCTTTATTTTGTTTTTTGAATCTTTTGGTGCATTTCTTTTTGTTGGAATAATTTTAAGCATTTTTCTAAAAAACATTCCTATAGGAATCATTTTCGGTGCATTAGCTGTTGCGACTGCTCCAGCTGCTACTGTAGAGGTAGTAAGACAATACAAGGCAAAAGGCAGACTTACCACCACACTATATGCTATTGTCGGATTGGATGATATTTTAGCACTGTTGATTTTTGTATTGGCAATGCCTGTTGCACTTACTTTCTTAGGTGGTGCTAATTCAGGAACCGCAACCTCTGTAATTCACGCATTAAGTCATGCAGGATTAGAAACACTAATTACTATTCTAATAGGTGCAGGTATAGGATTTATTCTCATTTTATTCGTAAAGTATATTTATGAGAGAACCATACTCCTTTTGTTTTCACTTGGTATTATTTTAGTTAATTGTGGAATTGCAGAAACATTAGAACTCTCTCCAATTTTACTCAATATGGCAATGGGAATAGTTGTTGTTAATTACAGTGCAGTTAATTCTCGAAAAATATTTAGTGCTCTCGGTGATTGGTCTCCTCCGATGTATGTATGGTTCTTTGTGTTAGTAGGAGCAAGATTGGATTTACCGTGCTTGGTAAAATTTATAGGTCTAGCTTTAATTTATATTTTGGCTCGTTCAATTGGCAAATGGTTTGGAAGCTTTGTTGGTGGACAACTTGGTAGAGCAAAAACTACTGTAAAAAAATATTTGGGATTCTGTCTTCTTGACCAAGCGGGTGTGGCAATAGGTCTTGCTTTGGCTGCATCTAAAACCCTTGAAAAAATTGGATTAGTTGAGTATGGAGCTCAAATCATGAGCACAATTACTGCAACTACTTTTATAGTTATGCTTATCGGTCCAATTTTTCTTAAATATGCACTGTTTAAGTCTGGCGAGGCAAAAG
>JAYEOL010000033.1:2735-16746 GCA_034722995.1 Candidatus Cloacimonadota bacterium
GAAAAAATTGGATTAGTTGAGTATGGAGCTCAAATCATGAGCACAATTACTGCAACTACTTTTATAGTTATGCTTATCGGTCCAATTTTTCTTAAATATGCACTGTTTAAGTCTGGCGAGGCAAAAGGATGAAATTCTCACCGCCTACCTTTTCACCCTTCGTCCCGATTTATCGGGACTACGGAGAACGGGCATTAAAACTTCGGTAAGGCAGGCAGAGACACCCTACTTCGTCAAGACTACAAAGGGCAGGCAGAGAACACAGAGAAAAAATTATAATTTTTTAAGAAATATGATTATGATATAAACTCGTTTTTAAAAATAATAGTTAATGATTTTTAAGATGCTTTTCTTTTTAAAGCTTTTCTGAAAAATTAATTATAAAATCTTTGTGTCCCCGCGAACGCGGGGATGGAGTCTTTGTGGCAAAAATCAGGAGATAAGTATGTATATGATTTTACAATTATATAAAGAGAAATATTTAGACGATGTTATGATGGCATTAGCAGAAGCCGGGGTTGAAGATACAATTGTTCTAAGTGGAGAATCTCTAAGCCATAAGATGGCTTTTAGTATGCCATTGTTTGCCGGATTTCGCAAAACTGTTGGAGCTGAAAAGGGATATGCAAATATCATACTGGCAATCGCAGACGAGGAACAGATAGATTTTATGTTACAGGAATTAAAGAAGTCTGATATAAATTTTATTGATGATGAAATAGGTAAGATTGTGTTGTTGCCAGTTGAAAAAGTTATATAAAATTAAAAGTTATCTACAATATTGATAAAAGATGAAATAGGAGAAACAATGAAAAAAACAATGATAAGATTAGGTGTTATTCTATTAATTCTCTTTATTATTGGTTGTACTCAAACAAATGAAGTAGCATCCGTAGATGGTGAAAAACTTGTTCGTCAATTATGGTCTGATTTCAAAAGGAATAATAGGGATGTTCTTGAAAACTGGATTGCTGATGGCTTTCAATCTGTTCATGAAGATGGAGCAAGAGGTGGAGAGGAAGAGATCAAACTTCTTATGAATCTCAATCTTGGTGAATATACGCTTGACAATTTCAAAACAACTCAAAACGGGAATATAGTAATTATTACTTATACTGTATCCGCACTTGAAACGATAGAAGGAAAAGTATTGCCAACTGCACCTGCAGAGAGACTTTCTGTATTTAAAAAAATTGGTAACGATTGGAAATGGATTGCTCATGCAAACTTAAATCCGATGAATAAGTAGATTGTGGTATAAACCCGAGTCGGGTTTGTGGAACTCGACTCGAGTTTATAAATATTTCACTTGACAAACTTAAACCAATTAGATTTTTTTAATAAAAAAATAGAGTGAATTTACAAGGTGTTAAATTAGTGAGTCTGCATAATTTAATTGTAGACTAAAAAGGGAATCCAGTTAAAATCTGGAGCGGTCCCCGCCACTGTAAACAGCATATTCTTGGAAAAAGTCACTGATTCCGACATGTTCTCCTTCGGGGGATATATCGGGAATGGGAAGGCTTTTTCTTACTAAGCTGTGAGCCCCGTTAGATAGTAAACATCTAACGGGGTGAGCCAGGAAACCTGCCTTGTAATTGTTTTCCGAAAGTCTTTCGGTGGAAAGGATTGAGGTCAAAATAAATTTTTTATAGACCCAATTTCAACCGAGATTGGGTCTTTTTGTTTCAAAATTAAAAATAGAAAATTATAAATCAAAAATTAAAATGAAAAAAATTATATTTCAAATACTTATTGTAATGACTAATGGGACTAAAAACACCATTAAAAATGGTGTTAAGATCATTGCAATTTAATTGTAATTAGTAATTTTAAATAGATTTAATTTTATGAATAAAATATTGTTCGTGTTAGTTCGTGTAGTTCGTGGCAAAAAAGGGATTTACATATGAAAAAGATTATGTTTCTATTACTTATAGCAATAATCATTGTTTGTTGTTCAAAAACAGAAACAGAAATAACAACACTAAAACCAGGTCTTATTATTCTCTCTCCTGAAATTGCAGAAATCGTATGTGCTCTTGGTGGTGAAAAAAATATTATTGCAGTTACAAACGAATGCAATTATCCTGAAATACTAAAATATAAAGAAAAAGTCGGAAGTTTCAGCAGTCCAAATATTGAAAAAATTATAGCTTTACACCCAGATATGATATTCATTTCTGGATTGGAACAAGAGGTAATAAAAAGTCGGTTAAATAAGCTCAACTTGCCTGTCTATCAATTCTATCCGAAAAGTATAAATGATTTACTTAAAACATTTGAAGAAATAGGCATACTGCTTGGCAAAGAGAAATCTGCTTCTGAAATTATCCGAAATTACAAAAAAGAATTAAACGCAATTCATATCCCTGCAACAAAGCCAAAGGTTTATGTTGAAATCTACAATAAACCACTTATGACTGCTTCTTCAAACTCCTTTATCGGAGATTTAATAGAAAAAAGTGGTGGTGAAAATATCTTCCCAACTTTGCCAAGAGATTATTGCCATGTATCAGCAGAAAGCATTGTAGAAAAAAATCCAGATATTATTATAGTAACCTATCAAGGAATATCCAGGTCAGAAATAAAAAAAAGGCTGGGATGGGAAAATGTTAGTGCTATTAAAAATAATCGTATTTATACAACTGAAGATATTGAGGTGGATCTAATTGTTCGTGCAGGACCAAGAAGTATAGAGGGAATAAAAATTTTATCAAAAGTATTCCAGGACTTTAATGAGAAATAGAATTATAATTATAGTTTCTGTTTTGATATTATCTGCAATAGTACTATTTGCTTTGCTTAATGGTAGTGCCTCAGTTAATATTTTTTCATTATCAGAAACTGGCAGAGACATACTCTTTAGAATTCGGATTCCACGAATAGTTTTAGGACTTATTACTGGATTGGTTTTAGCAACGAGCGGAGGTGTTCTTCAAGGTATGCTGAATAATCCACTTGCAGAGCCATATCTTCTGGGAATATCCTCGGGTGCAGCATTGGGAAGTATAATTGCAATAGTGTTGAATAAGATTTTTTTGATGCCAATCTTTGGATTTGGAGGTGCTTTGTTGACAATCATATTAGTCTGGAAAATCGGGAAAAAGGGTAAAATAATTCACCGCACACAACTTATCCTCTCTGGAATTATCATTAGTCTTTTCTTTTCTGCTATAATTGCACTTTTGATGAGCATCTTTCAAAGAGAATTAGGCCAGATATTTTCAATTCTGATGGGAAATTTAGGATATATATTCTCAAAATCATCTATAAGCATTTTATGGATAATGGTGGGTATTTCTATTATTGGTGTAACTCTCTTAAATATTTTTTCTAACCGTATAAATATTTTATCTCTGGGTGATTATACGGCTGACAGTTTAGGTGTAAATGTATACAAAACGAGAAAATTTCTATTTATTATAACCTCACTTTTAGTTGGGATGGTTGTTGCTTTTACTGGAATAATAGGTTTTGTTGGCCTTATCATTCCGCATATCTGTAGAATTTTAGTAGGTCCTGACAACCGATATTTATTGCCTCTTTCAGGAATTTTGGGTGCTGGCTTTCTGGTCTTTTGTGATACTATTGCCCGTTCAATTTTGGTGATAGAGCTTCCTGTTGGAGTAATAACTGCATTATTCGGGGCTCCTTTTTTTGTATATCTTTTGAAGCAGAAACCTTAATTTCTTAATTGTAGAATATTAGATATTTGTTCTTTTATAGAAAAATAGAGTGAAAGATGAAAATTAGACCAGACTGATTTTTATTTTACCAATATCAGGAAATTTTTCTAACCGCTCATTTATTTCATGTTTTACATCCTGCAAAAATGGGTCATCTTTCTTAAGTGTAATCTCAATCAATATATTGTTCTTCTCATCCACTCCGATATATTTTACTAATCTTAAAGAAATAATGTCCACACCGATTTTTCCGTAGATGACTTTGTTCAACTCCCTCTCAATATTTTTCTTGTTTAATCCCTCATCAAATCTTTTTCCTAATTTCTTTCTTTCATAGTCCTTAATTGCAGAGCGGAGTGCATCTACAGCAAGTACAGAGCAGTGCATTTTTATTGGTGGTAAACCCCCCAAGGCATCTGCGGCTTGCTTCCAGGTAATCTTCTTTGCGTCTTCCAGTGTTTTACCCATTGCTAAATCTGTAATAATTGAAGCAGTTGCAATATTGGATGCACAGCCATAGGACTGGAATTTGATGTCTTCAATTTTGTAAGATTTTGGGTCAACTTTAAGGTAAACAGAAAGTTGGTCACCACATGCCGGGCTTCCTTCAGTTGCCATTGCATCTGGATTTTCAATTTTTCCAACATTGTGTGGATTCTGGAAATGCTCTATTACCTTTTCTGAATATTTTATTGCCATTCTATTCTCCAATCTTGTTCACCGCGGAGTCGCAGATTCACCCCGTTAGATAGTATACCATTTAGATACAAAACATTTAATAGCACAAGAACATCTAACGGGGGAACCGCAAAGATATAATTTTAACTTTTTCATTTTGCCTTCTCCCTTTTGCCTTTTAACTTTTTCCTAAAGGGCTTCGTCTTCGTAATTCTTTTATTACTTTTTCTAAAGCATCAACTGCTCGCATAATCCCTTCCTCTGTAACGAATCTATCCATTGTTAAGCGGATTGAACCATTTGCTTCTTCTGGTGTCCTGCCTGTTTGTGTCAAAATATAGTTTGGCTGAAGATTTTGTGAAGAACACGCTGCACCTGTTTCAACATAGATTTGTTCAAAATCCAACATCATCATTATCGCTTCACCTTCAACATAGGCAAACGAAATATTGAGATGTGCTGGGCTTCTTTCTCCCAAATTAGGTCCATTTAATTGCACATCTGGAATCCTTTTGAAAATCTCCTCATAAAGCAGTTTTTGTAATTTACGATACTTTGCAATCTGCACATCAAAACTTTCAAATGCAAGTTCAACAGCTTTCCCCATTCCAACTATGGCGGGCACATTTACCGAACCTGGTTTAAGACGGTGCAGACGAGTAATACCATATTGAATTGGAACAATCTTAGTCCCCTTTTTTAGATATAAAACCCCAACTCCTTTGGGTCCATTGAATTTATGCCCAGAAATGGAAAGTGCATCTATTCCAAGCTTTTTAACATCAATTGGAATTTTCGTATATGCCTCGCAGGAATCTAAAAAAAGATAGATTTTATGATTCGCGTTTTGCAGAATTTTACTGATTTCTTCAACTTGTTGTATGGTGCCCAAAATATGATTAACATGTGTAAATGCAACCAGAGTTGTGTCGTCTCTAATTGCTTCTTTTAATTCCTCCAAATTCAGATAGCCATCCCGATTTGCAGAAATATATGTGCCTTTATATCCTTCCTTCTCCAATGCACTGAAGACTGCCAAAATTGCTGGATGTGAAACCACTGAAGTAATGAAGTGTTTCCCTTTATCTTTGTTTGCATACATTATTCCTTTGATTGCAATATTATTTGCATCAGTCCCGCCAGAAGTAAAAATACTTTCTTTTGGCTCAGCATTAAGAGAATTTGCGATTGTCTTCTGCGAGTTCTCAATTGCTTCAGCAATCTCAGTTCCAATACTTGTAAAAGGTCCCGGATACCAAAACTTATCTGTTAAATATGGCATCATTGCATCTAAAACTTCAGGTGCAAGTCTGGAAGTTTTACAGCAGTCTAAATAGACTTCATCATTTTTCATCTTTCACTCCGAGAAATTATTTTCCAAGAACTAACCCCGTTAGATAGCACCCTATTAAATATGAAGTATCTAACGGGGCTAACACGAACTATCACTAACTGTATTATATTATAATTTTGTGTTCGTGCAAGTTAGTGTTGTTCGTGGTTAATAATCCTTTTTCAAGAAGCTTGCAAGTGTATATGAATCAAGGAAATCATTAATATGTGTATTAAACTTATTCCAGAAATCTTTAAATATGCATCTATCAAAAAATTCGCAGGACATATCAATCCTTCTATCTTTACAGTTATGAATAGAAATATGTCCTTCTGCAGCTTTCAGAAGCTGTTTCATTGTTATATTCTCTGGCTTATCAGTAAGAACATATCCTCCATTCTTGCCCAAAGTAGATTTTACTATACCAGATTTTTTCAGACTGGAAAAAAGTTTCTCAAGGTATTTTCTTGGAATATGCTGATTCAAAGCGATTTTGGATATAGAAATTGGATGCCCCTCTTTACTGACAGCCAATTCATACATCGCTCTCAAAATATAATCAGCATTTATAGAAATTTTCATGATTTCTTTATTCCTGTAAATTTTTTAACTAAAACATACTAAAATAGTAGGAGTTTGTCAAGGAAAATATGATAAAAATTAAAAATCTTTCATTCCAATATGATAGAGATATAGTTCTTAAAAATATCTCATTAGAAATTAAAAAACATGACTTTATTGGAATAATCGGACCAAATGGAGCTGGAAAATCTACTTTACTAAAATGTTTAAGTGGATTTTTGAAAAGTAAAGAAGGCAAAATTTTCCTTGGGGACAAACCAGTAGAAAGTTATGAGAAAATTGAATTGGCAAAACAAGTATCAGTTGTTACACAGCAATCTTACTATGAATTTGATTTTTATGTGAAAGATATTGTTTTAATGGGGAGATTTCCATATCTTAGGTTCTGGCAAAATTTCAGGAAATCTGATGAAAAAGCAACAAAAAATACGCTTAAGGAATTAGAACTATCTCATTTAGCAAATAGACGCCTATCTGAATTAAGTGGAGGAGAATTCCAGCTTGTTATGATTGCAAGAGCATTGAACCAGGATACAGATATTCTTCTTCTTGATGAGCCTGCTGCACATCTGGATATTCATCATCAGATTAGAATTTTTTCCATACTAAAAAAACTTAATTTAGAACAGAAAAAGACAATCATTTCAGTTTCTCATAATATAAATCTTGCTGCGGAATTTTGTGATAAGATTTTGATTCTGGCAGATGGAGAAATCGCTGACTTCGGTAAAGTAAAAGAAGTTATAAATGAAAAGCAATTATCAAAAATCTATCAGGTGCCTGTAAGAGTGGTGAATAACCCTTTTACAGAGAAACCAAATATTGTGTATGATTATGAAAAATAGCCGTCAATTTATATCTTTCAAGTTTCAAGTTTCAAGTTTCAAGTTTCAAGTCGCTAATCACTTAAAAGTATGGTCAGCATTGGTTTTTATTTTAATACTAATTGCACCAAGTATCTGCTCAGCAGAGATTAGAGGAAGGGTCATCAGCCAGAGAGATAACACAGCAATACCATTCGCAAAAGTGGAATTCTTGCTGCATAATCAGATAACTCTATCCAACCAAAATGGATATTTCGTTTTGGAAAATAAAGGAGAAAAAGGAAAGTTGAGAATCTCTTCCATAGGATATAAAACAGAAACAATAAAAATTACACCTGAGATGACCAAGGGAATTGTCATGAAACTAAAAATAGAACCGATAGAAATTTCAGGAATCAGTGTAAAAGGCGAAAGGATGGGCTCTCTAACTTATCTTACTAATAATGTAGAGATTGTAGATTTGAATGAGCAAAATTCTGCAAATCTATTTGATGCATTAGAATCTGCTGCTGGTGTGGTTATCCATAAGAATTTGGGTGGTGAAAAAACAATTTCTCTAAATGGCTGCAATGCAAGACAGATAGGAGTTATGATTGATGGTGTTAAAGTAAATGTTGGAGGAAGTGCATTTAATATTGGACAGATACCATTAGAAATGGTTAATAAGATAGAAATTGTTTCAGGCAATGCCTCTGCTATATCTGGGGATTCATCTCTTGGAGGAATTGTAAATTTCATATTAAAACATCCTGAAAAAACGGGCTCAGGAAATTCATTCATTTTTGGAGTTGGAAGTTGGGAAAGCTATAAAGGAAATTATCTCGGGAAATTTAATTTAGAAAATACCTCTCTACTTGTAAATATATCCACAGAAAAATCAAAAAATGATTTTAAATACTATAATATAACTGAACACAAAAAAATCGGACGCAGTAATAATGATTTTTTTAACCGTTCATTAGTAATAAAAACTCAAACAAAATTAAGCACTAAAATCACAGGCACATTCTCCTTTCTTCTTCAAAATGCAGATAAAGGCATACCCGGTCAAACAACAGATTATATGTGGTATGGTAATGCAACAGCCTTTGCAAAACTATACAATTTTAAAAATGAGCTAAATTTTGATTTTAAAAATAGCAAACTAAATTTTAGAAATTTTTATCAGATACAGAAAAGTCATTTTAAAAATTTAGAAGCGGATATTTTTCATCAGTATCACTCCAAAAATCAAACTAATCTTTTTGAAACAGAAATTGGATGGGAATTGTTTAAAAAATCATTCAATAATCATTTCAAAATTGGTTGTAGGGTTGAGAGTTATAAATTTGATAATTTGCTTGAAACCAGCTTAGAACAATCTATCCCCAAAAAGTATCGCAAGTTCATTTACTTGTCTAACTCAAGTAAATTATCAACAAGAAATAGAATTTTTGAAATAGACTTTATCCCCAATATGAGACTGGATAATATTATTGATGACAAAACAAGGTATTCCACAAAATTAGGATTAGAAATCACTCCGAAATTCGTTACAAATTTATCTTTTGCAGTAAATTTTGGCAACTCCTATCGTATGCCAGAATTCACATCACTTTTCTGGAAAGGTGATTCGCGGGTTAAGGGAAACCCTGACTTGCAGCCAGAAAAATCTAAAGGATTGAATGGAGAAATCAAATGGAATCCTGATTTTATGGAATTTACACTTTCTGGCTTCATTAATAGAATTGAAGGTTTGATATATTGGTATAGAAGTGCAATGGGAATCTGGAAGCCAGACAATTTAGCTGATACGCAAATCTCTGGAATTTCAGGAAAAATCAATCTGCCAATATGTGATTGGCTGTCACTCTCATCCACAGCCACAAGATTTTATCCAATCAATAAAACCAGGGACTCTGACCATTACAATAACTACCTACTATATCGTTCATTGTATAAGGTCCATAACTGTCTGAACATAAAAATCTCAAAATTTGGACTTTCTTTCGACACAAACCATATTGGAGAGCAATATGATAATTTCAGTAACACAGTGAAACTCAAAGGCTACCAAACATTTGATTTGAGTTGTAACTTTTCTCAAAGAATAAATAATCATTTTATTCTGGATTTAACTTTTTGGTTAAAAAATTTATTAGACGAGGAATACGAATTGTATCGTCATATTCCTGCTTCTGGCAGGAACTATGAAGCCAAATTGCAAATTAAATATAAATGAAAATTATGAGTTATGCTCCTCTATGCTTGTTATTCTAATTTCATTTCTGGCTATGGCTTACTCCACCAAAACGGGTGTCATTCCCGCGAAAGCGGGAATCCAATAAAATAAAAAATTAAGAAAGGAAAAAAGATGAAAAAAATAACAGCACTTGCATTAATGCTTCTGTTCGCACAGACATTATTTGCAGGAATAGTGTATATTGTGAACGGAGATAGTGAAACTCTATCAAAATATGACACAGAGACGGGAATAGTATTTAATAACATCCTAACACTTGGTGAATATGCAAACCAGATATTTATTTGTGAAGATAAAGGGTTTGTGATAAATTCTGGTGAGCATAATATTCAGGTTATTGACCTGATTAATGAAAACACGATTGGATTTATAAACTGTCCAAACGGTTCAAACCCCTACTGGATGACCATCCGCCAGCTGGCGGATGGTAGCAAAGGATATGTAACTGGACTTTTTACGAATAAAGTTTACATTTTCAATCCCGACAACTATATAGTTACTGGCTCAATTGATGTTGGTTCTGGACCTGAAGGATTATATTTCTATGAAGACAAATTGTATGTTTGTAATACCTGCTACGGCTCACCGAATGGCACAATTTCTGTAATTGATATTGATACTGACTCAGTGATAGAGACAATTCAAGTTGGAAACAATCCACAATTTTGTGAGGTGGATGCTAATGATAAATTGCATGTGGTCTGCACAGGCAATTATGCTGATATATCAGGGGAAGTTTACATAATAAACATATACGATTACACAGATTATGATGTGCTTGAAATAGGTGGCTCTCCGACAAAAATTGGAATTCATAATAATGGGACGGTTTATCTTGCAGATGGAATGGGGCAAGGATATATGGCTTATGACAGCCAAACTCTGAATATAATTCATCCGAGTACTAATCTTTTTGCCTCAGGCGGTTGCTTTGTTAGATCTGCTCCTGACGGGAATATCTATCTTGGTGATGCATTAGATTGGGTTAATAATGGAGTAGTATCTATTTATTCTGCTGATGAGGTTTTGTTGAATACCATCACTGTTGGCGTAATTCCGCAAGATGCTGGATTTTATAATTTTGATGTAGCAATTGATGATGATTTTCCAGAAAGAGATATATTTTCTCTCTCAAATTATCCAAATCCATTCAGCACTTCAACCACAATCTCTTTTAGTTTAGCCACGGATTTTCACCCGTCCTCCGCAGTCCCGATTAAATCGGGACGGAGGGTGGACAGATTTTCACAGATAAAAATTTATAATATAAAAGGGCAACTTATCAGAAAATTAAAAATTATAAATTATAAATTAAAAATTAATAAGGTTGTGTGGAATAGGAAAGATGCAAATGGACAGAAAGTTTCGCCCGGTATCTATTTGTATCAAGCCGAAATTGACGGTAAGAAATCAAAAATGAAAAAAATGATTTTACTAAAATAGTATGATAGTTTGTAGTGCATTTAATTCAAAGACGGTTAGGGTTGCGCGGCACGAATCGTTTTTACGTCAACCGTGCCGTTCCCCGTTAACCGCTTGCCGTTTCTAGCAGCGCAATCCCCGCGTCCGCGGGGATGGACGAAACACGAGATAAAGATGGAATATCAAGAATTCTTAGATGAGATTTTTGCAAAGACTGCAATTGATAGAAAGCTTGAGCTTTGTCATATAAAAGAATTTCTTGATGCAGTTGGCAATCCTGAAAAGAAGCTTCGGGCGATACATATCGCAGGAACAAATGGCAAGGGCTCAACTGCTGCGGCTGTGGAATCTATTCTGTATGCTCATAATTTGAAAGTCGGATTGAATACTTCTCCACATTTAGTTAATTATCAAGAACGATTTCGTATAAATAAAAAAGAAGTCCAACATACAAAAATAAAAAACTTATACGAACAATATCGTAATCTGCATAATAAATACGACACAACCTATTTTGAAATATCTACCAGCATTGCATTTCAGTTATTCTTGCAGGAGAAAGTTGATTATGCGATTATGGAGGTTGGCTTGGGTGGAAGATTGGATGCATCAGTATTGGTAAATTCTGTAATAACTGTGATAACTAACATTGATTACGAACATACCAAAACTCTTGGAAATACTCTCCCAAAAATTGCAAAGGAAAAAGCAGGAATTCTCAAAACCAATGTTCCTGTTGTTCTTGGTAAAATGAGACCAGCTGCAAGAAATACAATTATCCAAGAAGCCAGAAAAAAAGATTGTCCAATTATAAATTTCCAAAAAGAAGTAAAAATTTCAAATATAAAGCTTAATGAAGATTATGGAGTTTATGACTTAAATATCCCAAAATGTAATATTAATTATAAAAACATTAAATGCAACCTTGTCGGAAGACACCAGATAGATAATAGTGCACTTGCCATTTTAATTGTCGCTTCACTTTTTCAAAATGATGGAATAAAGCTTAATGAGGAAAAAGTAAAGACTGGCTTGAATTCAATTATATGGAAAGGTCGTCTACAAAAAATTTGTGATAGTCCGAAAATAATTATTGATGGTGCTCATAATCCAGATGGGATAAAATCTCTTGTTTATAATCTAAAACATATTTATAAATACAAAAAATTAATTGCTGTTATTGGAGTTTTATATGATAAAGACTTTAAGAGCATGATAAAACAGCTGTCAAGTATTGTTGATTTATTTGTGATATGCAAATCGCACTCACATCGTGCAGCGGAAATCAAAATATTATCAAAGGAAGTAGAAAAATACAAAAAAGATTATATTTTAGAAAATGATATAAATTTAGCTCTTGCAAAAGCAAAAGAATTTGCTGATAAAGATGATTTGATTTGTGTGACTGGGTCGCTTTATACGATTGGGGAAGTGTTGAAATTGGGGAGTGATATTAAAGATGGCTAACGCGAGAGTTCACCTGCCCGGCTTCCAAAGTTTTACGGCGGACAGGCAGAAACGCAACTTGGCTATATGTCCTCTCCGATATATTGGGGTAAAATTAACTCCAACTGGCACAATAACCGTTAGCATAAAGTCGACCTGCGTTTGGGTCAAGTGCAACAATTGTTAGGCACCGAATAATTTTATCATTATAATTGTAAATATTTTTTGAATTTTTGATCAATTACATTAAGTTGATTCTGAAACCATTTAAGTAATTCCGCATTCTTATCTATAATTTCTTTTCGTTTTTTTTCTTCAATCTTCCCAAGCTCTCCATTAATTGCTTTGAGCTGGTATACCATGTCAATGGCATTTTTATAAAACAACTCTATATAACCCTCAATATTATCGTCTTTATCAAAAAGAAATTTGGCGTGTCTTGTTTCTCTTAAAAGTTCAAGTGCTTTCTTATAATTTGAAGACCCGAAAACCATTATTTCACCTACGAATTTTTGCATTGCATCATAAATCTGCAATCGCTTTGGATAAGCTTCTAATTTTAGCATTGTTTTATTCAATTTGTTTTGTCTGACAGCAAAGAATGCTACAACACCAGTAAATATAGCCATTATGACACTTATAATAATATCAAACATATTCTCAATTTGCGTACTCCTTAATTTATATTAAGAGATGCCTAAAATATATTATACTGAATCATGCAGTATATCAATAAATGTTATTTCTTCACAGCTCATTTAAATTTTGTTAACTTTAGATATAAGTCTGTCGTATCTTTAATTCGTTTTATTGTCTGCCTATTTGATAGTATAGAAATATCATTTTGTTTGTAAAGTTGGATAAATTCTAAATTTAATCGCATTTTTGCTTCACTATCTATTTCTTGTAGTTCTGAATGTTTTAATTTGCATTTTGCTATATCAATAATGTTTTGCCTATTCTTCCATATAAATATGAAATTTGGGTGCGTAGTTCCAAGTTCTCTTGCTGTTTTACGAAATTGTGGCTTAAAATCCATATCATATAATCGTCTTGAAACTTCAAGCAGTTTTATTGCCCGGTATTTTTCTTGTAGGTTCATTAAGTTTTATGTTATATTTTTCAAAAAAATTAGACCTCATATATTCACTAAAAAACACATTTCTTCACAATCTATTTGAAGCTATCTCTATGAGTTGCAAGTTTTCTTTTTCTGTGAGTGGCTTTTCTCTTGGTCTACTGGGAAATAGCTCATCATACGCTTCAATAAGTATTTTTGACCTTATAGATATTTCCTCTATCGCAGGAGGGAACTCAAATTCCTGAAGGAGATATAATTTACTTTGATTCTTTTGGACTTTATCTAATAGGTGCTTGGCTCTTTCAATAGCTTTATTACCTCTTTTCAAGATACTTTCATAGCTTTCTCTATTCATTTTCATAATATACTCATCAGCTGAATACATTTGAAGTATACCTTGATAGAAAAGACTTGTCCCAAATAATAAGTCTTCTTGCTCTTCAATCCTTTTTATAAATAAGTCTATTTCTTTCATTTTTCCTTTAACCGTCTTGAAACTTCAAGAAGTTTAATTGCCCGGTATTTCTCTTGTAGGTTCACTAAGTTTTATTTTTCTTCGTCTCGTTTTTCTTTTTTGAAACATAAGAAAAGAAAATAACAATAAGCAATTAACACAACAGGTCCAAAACAATAAACAATAAATTCTGAAATATCATAATATCTTAAATCAGCAAAAGGATTATATAAAGGCTTTATTGTTTCAAATTTAAATAA
>JAYEOL010000034.1 GCA_034722995.1 Candidatus Cloacimonadota bacterium
CCAAAGGAATTGATTTTAACTTTGACCTCAATTCTTGCTCCGAAGGCAATGCTAATTTATATTTTGATGCAAATATCTTATTGCTTAATCCACCCAAAACATACTTTGCAAAAATATCATCCTTTTTAGCACAAAGGATAAGACCAATAGGATCATTTTCTTCCTCTGCTTTCTCGTTTTCCTTAAAATAATTCAAATAAAAATTCATTTGTCCAATATCAGAATGGTCAAGTTCACCAATTTTCAAATCAATTAAAACGAAACATTTTAAGATACGATTATAAAAAACCAAGTCAATATGATAATGACGGTTTGCAATAGTAATCCTTTTCTGGCGAGCCACAAAACTAAATCCCTTACCCAATTCAAGAAGAAAATATTGCAACTTATCAATAATTGACTGTTCCAGTTGACTTTCAGTATATGTTGTTTCTTCTCTAAGATTCAAGAATTCCAGAATATAAGGGTCTTTTATTGCATCTTCTGGTTTTTCAATTATCTGCCCTTTCTCTGCCATTCTCATCACAGCTTTGACATCTTTGCTGAGTGCCAATCGCTCAAATAACATTGAGTTAATCTGTCTTTTCAACTCACGAACTGACCAATTATTTTGAATTGATTCTTGTTCATAAAATGAACGGGCAAGGGACTCTTCTACTCTCAAAAGTTCACAGTAATGAGACCATGAAAGCATAGGTTCAAATTTGACAGACAGTGTCTGCTGTTTTTCGGATTTAACAGACAGTGTCTGGCATTTCTCACTATCAGATTTCCAAGACAGTGTCTTGGATTTTCTAAAGGTAATGTAAAACTTCCGCATCAGTCTTAGATTCTCTGCTGAAAAACCTCTTCCAAATTTGGCAGTCATGTCTGCTGAAAGTTTCATAAGTAAGTTCTCACCATACTCCGCTCGTGCCTTGCCTTTCTGCTCAAACTCTACAATCTCACGACCAATTTCCCAGTATGCCAAAACTTGAGTCCGATTTATCTGTCTGACTACATTATTTCTTGCCTGTACAAGAATCTGTGCAATTCTATCAACCAGACTACTGTAAGTCAGTTTTATAACTTTATTCATAGCTTCACTTTCATCACCTTATTCGTATCATTCCCAAACACATCAACAACCTTTACCATTAATTGATATTCTCCTTGTTTTTCAAATTTATGTCTTGCAACATAATCTACTTTTGGATTTTTCTTTATTCTAAAACTCTGCCATTGGTTGTGGAATGTATCTCCTTTATAATCCCAATCAATTGCCCAATAATCTATAAGCTCTCTTGAATCTTTGATTTTACTTGCTATCTCAGCCAACTCTGGTGTTGGTGGAATTTGAAAATCTGTTATTTTTAAAGTAATCTCATTTTTTGCAGTTGTTTCTTCAATTTCTAAATATGCAACTTCTGAGAATTTTATATGAGGTAAAAGTGCTTTTTCTACAACCTGTTCAGGGATTTTAAATAGATTCAGATCAAAACCTACAAGAGCAGATTTTATCTCATTTAAAGATGGTATTTGAATAAGCTTTAAATCAACTCCTTTTTTCTTTGCTGAACTTTTTGTAAGTTCATTAACTTCATAACTCCATTCCCAGCCTAATACATCTAATTTGTTAAAATTATTTTCTTTACATTCAATAACAACTTTTTCAATCTCTTCTGTAGATACTGGAGCATTCAATGGTCCAATATGAACGGCTCTATCTCCTTTTCTTCCGTGAATGTATTTAAAATTAGATAGAAGTTGAGATTGATACAATTTGAGCATAAATGTAAGATATTCATCCCGTTGGATATGCATCCTACGGGATTCATCCTGTTTTTCCTGCCAGTAAACTGTTTCATAATTTCCAATATTTTGTATTTCAAAAGGACGGGCAGGTTTTCCATATTTTTTATTTGTTTTCATAGTTCTGTTCCTTTTTTTATGATATCCACATAATCAGAGAAAATATATTTTTTGTATCTCTTCTTTCCTGTTATTTCTTTTAAAATACCAATTTTTTCAAATTTCTTCATCAAATCATTTACTGTATCTTTATGGATATTAAGTCTTTCACTAATATCTCTAACCTCAGTTAGTGGATTCTCGAAAAGTAAATCTATTAGTTTTATGGCATGAATACTTGAGATGGAGTTCTCGTAAAGTCTCGTTATCAAATTTTCTTTTAGTTTAATTATCGTTCTTGCAATATTTACTGCCTCTTGCGAGATTTCACATACTCCTTTAAGAAAAAATTTCAACCATCCTTCCCAATCTCCATTTAACCTTACTTTCATTAGCCAATCATAGTAATCAGAACGATGTTTCTTAAAATAAAAACTTAAATACAACAATGGACGAGTAAGTATTCCTTTCCAGTATAAATAAAAGGTAATGAGCAATCTTCCTATCCTTCCATTTCCATCAAGGAAAGGATGTATTGTCTCAAATTGAGCATGGATAAGAGCTATTTTGGGTAAAGGAGGTATATCATTCTTTTTATAAATAAATTTCTCAATCTCAGACATTAAATCCATTACCTTATCAGGAGGAGGTGGCACAAATATTGCCTCATTCAAAGAAGCACCAGATGGTCCTATCCAATTCTGAGTCTTTCTAAATTCTCCAGGTGTTTTATGAGTTCCTCTTGTACCTTCAATTAAAATTTTATGTATCTCTTTAATAAGTCTAATAGACATAGGAAAATCCCTAAGCCTATTCATACCATAATTCAAGGCTTTTATATAATTTACTACCTCTTTTATTTCATTTATATCTTCAGAGGGAGTAAGGTTTGCCTCAAATTTTAATATTCCTTCAAGGGATGCCCGAGTTCCCTCTATTTGAGAACTTAGAAGTGCCTCTTTTTTAACATACATTCCAACAAACAGTTCAGGATTAGGAAGAACAGTTGTAATACCATCAAGTCTTGCCAGAGACCTATCTGCTTCTGAAAGCAAAACTCTAAGTTCACCATCATATTTAATGGGTGGTTCAGGAGGCAAGGGTTTTACTATATATGCCCTATATCCTCCCATTTGCTTAATATATTTTCCTGTCCTTTCAATCATAAGATGCCTCTCGCCGTCTTAAAATAAAATTTTGAATTTAAGACGGAAATAACTGACTTAAAATTAGGTTTAACCATGTAAGACGGAAATTCATTTCTTAAATTCTGGGTAGTAAAATTTAATAAAGTAA
>JAYEOL010000035.1 GCA_034722995.1 Candidatus Cloacimonadota bacterium
TGAGAAAGACTGCTCCAATATCATATACCTATAAAATTGAGCATTAGAAATTTTAATTTTCTCTTATACAAAAAAAGTATATATGTGTAAATTCAAAAATTTATTCCCATACAAAAAGGGTAAAGTTAGGAATATTTACGACCTTGATGACAAGATACTTATAGTTGCTTCAGATAGAATTTCTGCATTTGATTATATACTACCGAATTTTATTCCAGATGGCAAATTACTCTTGATTGACGAAATTCTAACACCTGGCTCTTCTCGTTTTTACGATGCTTCAATATATAGAAAAAGAACTCCGCAAGAAAACTACGATAAACAATTTGTGCGTGATTATATTTCTGACAAAGGTATTGAAAAAATAAACAATGTTAATCCGAATTATAAAATTTTCAGCTTCCAAGAAATACTCTTAAAAAAAGAGAAATATCTTGAGGCTTATCAAAAAATAACAGGCAAAGATTCAATACAATGAAAACAATTCTCATTGTGGATGATGAGCAAGATACATTAAATTATCTTGAGTATATTTTGAAAAAATTTAATTTCAACAGTATTATTGTGGATAATGGTTTTGATGCTCTGCAAAAAATTCGTGAAGGTAAAGTTGACCTTGTTTTAACCGACATCGCTATGCCAGATATGAATGGATATGAACTGTATTCCCAAATCAGAAATTTTGATGACAATCTTCCAATCATTATGATGACGGGCTTTGGATATGACCCAAATCATGTTTTGGTTAAAGCTAAAAAAAATGGTTTGCATGATATTCTATTTAAACCATTTGACCCTGAAGACCTAATAAGCATTCTAAATAAAGTATTAAAGAAATAATTGTAATTAAAAATATAAATAATTTGTTAAATTCTAATTTTCTATATAATGTTTCACAAACTAAGTTATTAAAAAATTTATTTTGTATATTTTCAAAAAAATAAAAAGTTATATGTAGGAGGATAAATGAAAGCTAACTTAACACGCAAGAAGGTCTCCCCAAAGAGTCATAAGAAAATAGTGGCATTCGTGTATGCTGACAAACTATCCGAAGATGATATTCCTAAAATGGAATATTATCTTGAGAAACGGAAAAACCTACATCTTATATATCTTGTGGTATCAAAATCACCATCCACGAAGGTTATTACCGTATGTAATAGATATAATCATTTAAAATTAATACATAGCACTAATCCAGAAAAAGACATTGCAGATATAAAAAAACAATTTGATGGTACTGAAGTAAAATTCAGAAAACGAAAATTTGAAGATTTAAAGGATAGAAGTCTTTAATCTAAGAAAAAATCATCCAGGGCAACGAAAGGATTTCCTCCTTCATTGCCTTTTTTTATTTAAGTAACTAAATATAGTATAGGCTAACTTTTGGCTTATGCCAGATAAAGATTCCAATTCCACAATTGATGCTTTTTTTATATTGGCTATTGAACCAAAGTGTGTAAGAAGTGCTATCTTTCTTTTTTTCCCAATACCGGGAATATTGTCTAAAATTGAAATCGTAGTCTTTTTGTCACGTAAAGTTTTATGATATTTAACTGCAAATCTGTGTGCTTCATCTCGTATCTGCTGAAGCAATTTTAATGCATAAGATGTTTTGGGAATGATTATTGGTTCATTACTATTTACAGAAAAAATCTCTTCCAATCTTTTTGCAATAGAAAACAACTTAATTTTATAAGGATATTTTTTCAGAGCTTTTTTAGCAAAAGAGAGTTGCCCTTTTCCGCCATCAATAAGAATCATATCTGGAGTTTCAAATTTCTCTTCTTCAAGATGAGAAAGAAAGCGTGTTACTGCTTCTTCAATCATCAGGTAATCATTTATACCAGAGACAGTTTTAATCTTAAACCTGCGATATTGACTCTTTTTGGGTTTTCCATTATCAAAGAACACCATTGATGCAACTGCTTCATTCCCTTGCAAATTTGATATATCAAAGGCAGCTATCTTTCTGGGAAGTTTTGAAAGATGCAATTTGTCCTTTAATTCCTTAACAGCAAACACAGTCCTGTGAGCTGATTTCAAATGAGCTAATTTTTTTTCCTCAACCAAGAGAAAAGCATTTTCCTTTGCCATTTCAATCAACTTTCTTTTATCACCTCTTTGAGGAATTGCAATTTCTACATCAAGCCATTTGGATACTAATTCTTTATCTTCAGGATTTGTCTGGGTTAAAATCTTTGGAGCAACATCCTCTTGAAAATTGTAATACTGGGTTAGAAACCTGTTTAAGATATTTCCGTCACTTTTACCCAAAGTGTTTTCCATAAAATAATGTTCTTTTTTTATCAGCCTGCCTTCACGGATCTTCAGAATAACGACACAGCAAAGTCTATCATCTTTCCCAATGCCAATTATATCAAGGTCTTCCAGACTGGTTTTCCTTACAATCTGCCTTGTAGATATTTTCCCTATTCTAACAATTTTGTCACGAAGCTCAGAAGCTTTTTCAAAATTATCTTCATCAGCGGCTTTTTCCATTTGTCTTTGAAGATTTCTAATTACATCAGAGGTTTTTCCTTTAAGAAAAAGTATTACCTGTTCTACCTTCTTTCTATAATCTTCATAACTAATGTTTCCGATGCAAGGTGCATCACATTTATTTATCTGGAAGTTCAAACAAGGTCGGTCAAATGATGGATTGCTTGTATTTTCTCTTGGAATTTTTCTGTTACATGTTCTTAAGTGAAATACTTTCTCTAATAGATTCAATGTGCGGCGAATGGAATGTGCTTCGGTATAAGGACCGAAATACCTTGAGCCGTTCTGGATAACTCTTCGGGTTACGATTGCCCGCGGAAAATTATTCTTTACATCAATTTTTATGTATGGATATTTCTTATCATCTTTTAATGCAACATTATATTTCGGCCGATATTTTTTTATAAGATTGGCTTCTAAAATCAGTGCTTCTACCTCATTTCTGGTTACTATATATTCAAAATCAGCAATTCTTAAAACAAGGACTTCAGTTTTTGGTAATTCAAATTGGGTTTTAGTAAAATATGAACTTACTCTTTTTTTTAGATTTTTTGCTTTACCGATGTAGATGATTTTACTGGATGAATTTTTCATTAAGTAGACACCGGGATTTGAGGGGGTTAACCGTAATTTGTTCTGGATTGTTTCATTCATTTTGTATAAATATAGCCACAAAGGTTCATCCTTCGCAGTAGCAGTCCTACTGCTACTAAGAATGGACACAAAGACACAAAAATCAAATAAATCTAAACGACTCGTTAAGGGAAAGAGTTTTACTCATTAACTTATTTCATCAAACCATAAAATTATTTCTTTCAACTCATAAATCAGAGCATTTACAGAATTTGCAGTTGGTTGATAACCTGATGGTTGTGATTCTGAAAATACTATTCCCTCTTCCTTGTAATCATCCTCTAATTCATTATGAGCAAGACCAAAATTACTGCAAATTTCCTGAATGCCAAATAGAAAATTACGAATTAAACTATTTACTTTTAAATCTTGCGAATAATAAGATAACCAGTTGATAAAAGGTCGAATGTTCAAACTGTCACCATAAAAAATTGCAACCTCTTTTCCATTTCTTGAATCTGTATATGATTTGACTTCTAATGATTTTGCCAATAAATTAAGTATTTTATGAAAAATAAGTCTTAATGCTCCTAAATTTTTGATAATATCCAAATCATTATCAGATTCTTTATTTGATAGTATATCCAAAAATAATAGAGTGGTTTTTTCAGTAATTTTGGTTCTTAAAATATCCAAATAATTTTTGTTTTCAACTTGTAAATTTAGAATCTCTATATTATCAATAATTTGTTTTAAACGCTCCTCTTCTCCTTTCCCAATAATATTTTGATATGTAAATTTGCCAAAATCAATATGTGTTTTTATCTCATCTGCATTTCGCAATTCACTTTTTGCAAATGCTGTTAGAAAATAAAATTTAGTCATAACATCAATCTTGGTATACACTAATTTTTGAAGAAAATAATCTCCTTCCCTTTCAAAAAATTTATCGTAAAGTGTTTCGTTGTAGTTGGGATCAATAGCGACTATTTCATCATAATCATATTCTACATTTGATAAATTTCTGTCTATAATAAAAAGTGCATATTTTTTATAATTATTAATTATCTTCTCTAAACCATTTGGGAAACGATATTCAACTTCTATTAGATTTGATTTTTCAACAATTGTTTTTATTTCCTCATCCGATGCTACATATTCATCTTCTTCTACTGTTTTTAATTCTTTGATATTTTCATTTCCTAAATACTTTGAAAAGAGTTTTATTATTTTTGGTATATTCTTAGATAATTCGTCTTCTACATATAATATCTTCATAAATATTACTCCTCATATTTTATTCCTCCAGAAATTTTCAAACTTGATTTCTACAGAATACATTTTATCATCTTTTTTGATTTTTGGTTTTGTTTGTAACAATTTTGAAAAATTTTCAATAATCACATGGCCTAAGCCAGTTGTTTTTGTTTTCACTTTGGGTTTATAAGTATTTTCTACCAGAAGCCTAATTTGTTTTTCATTGTTAGAAAAATGTAACTTAAAGAAACGATTTTCTTTAGATACAAAAGTGGTATATTTTACAGCATTTAAAATAATTTCTTGAAAAAGTATATGCAGTTTTATTGCTGAACCTTTTTCATTTCCAATAATTAATTGTTCTGCATTCCCAAAAGAAATATCTGTTTTAAAGAAATATTTATTTAAAAACTTTTGTATTTCATTAAAATTATTTGATTGTGAAACTGACGACCAATCTGATTTGGCTTGTGTATAAATATCCTTTGCAGGAAAATATTTTCGCATAAAATTGCCAAAATATTTCGCATCAAACATATTACGAACAGAATGTTTTATTGACTCAATAAGCAATGATTGTAGAGAAAGACCTTCTTTACTTTTGTTGTGCTCTGCATCATAATGAAAATCTTTGATTGAACCTTTGAAAGAAAGATTCATTGCATTAACAATTTCACGAATGAGATTTGCTCCACGCAAAGCATTATCAATTACAATAGGTTTTATCTCTTTTTCATTTTTCAGATTTTCCAACGGGTCAATAACTGTGCTTATCATATTTTTGATCGAATGAGATAAATCTGCCAAAATTTTGTTGCGTTCTTCAATTCGAGTTTCTTTAATTTCATGTTCATGCTTTATTTTTTTTATTTTATTTAATTCTAAACGTAAATCATCTCGAGGATTCAAATCCGTAAAATTTATTTCATATAATTTCTCAATAATATCATTTGCTTTGTCATACTGCTTCTGATATGCCAAATGCTTCGCTAATTCTGAAATAATAGTTATATCAATCTCTTCAAGATAAATTTTTCCATCCCAGTGAGTTTTACCAATAGTTTCCCCAAAAAAATAATAGGCTTTATTATATCTACCCATAGAAATCAATGTGTCTAAAATTGACTCAATATATACAATATCGTCTGGTTCCATTTCAGATGCCTTGTACATGTCTTTTAAAGCATTCTCATTATTTCTTTGTTCTTTATATATCATTCCCCTGAAATGATAAAACCAAGCATTATTTGGTTCAAGCTTGATAGCTTTATTGAAATCTTTTTTTGCATTGGAAAATTCTTTATTGCCCCAATACATTATTCCCCTATTAACATAATTTTTTGGATCATTAGGATTATTTTCGATTTCTTCACTAATTTTTCTTATTGCTGCAAAATCAAACAAATTTTTTTCTTTTTTCATAATAACCCTTTTTATTTTTTAAAATTTACATAATTTATTTATTCCATTTAAATCAAGAATATAAATAAAGGTAATCCAATTATTGGGAATGCACACATAAAAGCACCAATAAACATTATAATTAAACAAGCGAGTAAATCTTTCATTAAACCTCCAGCATATATTACAATAATTGCAGAAGGTGTGCCAATCATTTCAAAATTATTATAATTCATAATATAGTTGGCAGTTAAGAAAAACGATGAAAATGACACGATTACTGTTTCGTAAATATTATTACTTTTCCGCGTCAATATTTTTACTTTTTTAAACATTTTCAAGTAAATTGCATTCTGTGACACAATTCATGCCAAAGGCAGTCAGCGTCTTGATTGTGGTTTCCTTTCGCAAATGAGACATTTGCGTTACAATTCAGGAAACACACAAAATGCCTGTCATTCCCGTGCTTGTCCTCCCTGCTTTTTGGAGGGTAAACGGGAATCCATATTTAATAATAAAGCAACTTCTTTTAGCTGTTTCAAGGGAACCTGCCCTACATTTTCATTTGCAACTTTTTCAATCTTGCTCGGAATGTATGTGGTTCAATGTTTAATAATTTTGCTGCTCTTGTTGCATTTCCATTTGTTTTTTTTAAAGCTGCTTTATAATACCCATTTGGTATTTCATTATCAAAATCAATACCATTATCCGGAATAAATATTTTACTAGTTTCTTTATGCAATTCTATCAAATTCATATTCTTCGCTAATATTCTATTTTCAGAATGAATATACGCAGATTCTAAAACAGAAAATAATTCTCTCACATTCCCTTGCCACTCATAACTATTTATAAGGTTTGTTGCAGATTGTGAAAGTGTTTTATTTAATTTATACTTTTGATTTAATTGTTTGATATAACTTTCAGCAATTAATATTTTATCTGTTCCTCTCTCTCGTAAAGCTGGAAGATGGATATGGTCTCTCACAATTCTATAAAACAAATCTTCACGGAATTTTTCTTCTTTTACTAACTTTTTTATATCTTTATTTGTAGCTGAAATAACTCGCACATCTACTTTTTCATCGCTTCCGCCAACAGGCTGTATAGTTCCTTTATCAAGCACTCTTAATAGTTTCACCTGCATATCAAGTGGAAGGTCACCAATTTCATCAAGGAAAATCGTTCCTTTGTCAGCAAGTTTGAATTTTCCATCTTTATCAGCAATTGCACCTGTAAATGAGCCTTTCTTATGTCCAAAAAATTCACTTTCAAATAATTGTGGACTTATTGCTCCACAATTTACTTTTATGAATGCTTGTTCTTTTCTCGGACTGTTGTAATGAATGGCTTCAGCAACTAATTCCTTTCCAGTGCCACTTTCACCAGAAATAAAAACAGGAATATCATATTGTGCGAGTATTTGAATTTGTTCTTTTATTTTTAGAATATCAGGACATTCGCCAACAATCTCATCATGTTGAAGTTTTAATTGTTTTTTAAAGATTACATTTTCTCTTGCCAGTTTTGTCATTTCCACTTTAATTTCATTTACATTCCGAATCTGGGGAAAATCATCTAAATTAAAATCAACCTCAGAAATTCCTGTTTCTCGTGATACCTGTATCAACTTTGCGTCAATTACCCCACCCTGTTGCAGGAAAATCCAGCAAGCATGCATTGTAGGTGTTCCTGAAGTTAATGAAATCGTATATTCGGGATTAATATTTTCATTTTCTTTTAAAATGGCTCTAACAGCTTTATACATTGCAGGATAGACTGTATTATAATCAGTAGGATTTGCTGACTTTGCTTCTTGATAATGAACTTTTAGATTGGGAAAATGTTTTCTGCAGTATAATAAAATTTCAGAAGCTGGTTTCAAGTATCTATCGTGATTATACAAAATATAGAGCTTATCAAATTCAAGTTTTTTGAGAATGGAGAGAATGGCTCCGGGTTTTTCTTTTATATTACAGTCATTATTCCCAATAAAAGTAAGTAAGATTTTCATAGTAATAAAACTCAATTATTGTTACTTATTTATGTCAAGATAATCGGTTTGTTCGCGTAATGAGCCCTACATTTCATGACAAGACAATGAGGTATGTGTTACTTATCAAAACTAAAGGATGATGGCAATAATTCGGAGATATTTTTTATCATATATTCTTTTTCACTTTTTGCAATTACAATTGGCAAATCCTTGCTGAATTCTGCAATCACCTGACGACATATTCCACAAGGATAGGGGAGATGCTTTCCTTCTGCATAAATTGCTAATGCTTTAAAGTCTTTGAAACCTTCTGAAATAGCTTTAAAGATTGCAACTCTTTCAGCACATATTCCAGCAGGGAAAGAGGCATTTTCAATGTTTGTTCCTGTAAGGATTTTACCTGATTTTGTTAAAAGTGCTGCTCCAACTTTGTAATTTGAATATGGTGAATAAGAGTTTTGAGATACCTTTTTTGCAGATAAGATTAATTCTTGAATAATTTTTCTATCCATTTTTACCTTTCACGGTTCTACCAGATATTTTTCAAAATCCTTTACTTTTGGAGGTTTTTTTCCTTTTCCCTGTTCGATTATATGTCCTTCTTCTTTTAAATGAGATGATTGTGCCTCAACGCCTCCGGGATATTTTGGATTTAGCCTTCCATCAGATTTTAATGTTCGCCAATAAGGAGTAATGTCTTTCTTACCTTCTGTTTTTGCTTCTTCTGCTGCATGAGCTGCAATCCAGGCAAAGATTCCAGTAGTCATTGGGCAACCGATTGTGGCATTATGCTTTTTTGCAAGAGTTTTACGAATTTGGTTAATGGTGGTCAATTTTTCCTTTGGAACTTTTTTCATAACTTCATCCACTTCCATTGGTGCTGGAATGACAACTGTGCCTTCGCCCCATATTTTACTCATTTTTTCAGTAATTTTTTCAACTTTTGGCAGGTCTCTACTATCAGCTAATTTCTCCTGCCATGATTTGCGTTTTTTTGATTTTGTACTCATTTTTTACATCCCAATTTTATTAGTTCTGCTGAAAAATTTATTCCGAATATCCCTGCGTCCATGGGGACAGAAATGGTTTCAGTACTCCAAATTATTTTGTTTACAGTTCAACCCCATTAGATAGTAAACATCTAACGGGGTAGACCAATTCAACGGATTCAACCAGTTTAATAATGATACTTCTTACCTTTTATTATGGTCATTGCACGATAGATTTGTTCTAATAAGATTATTCTAATTATCTGATGTGTAAAGGTTAATTTTGAAAGTGAGATAATTTCATCACAATACTCTTTTACCTTATCAGATAAGCCGTGAGGTCCACCAACTATAAAATAAAGAGTCTTATTCTGTGATACCAAAAGTTTGTTCAGATGATTGGCAAATTCTATTGAAGTGAACTCATTCCCTTTTTCATCAAGAGCTATGGAAAATGAGTTGTCTGGAATTCTCTTAAGTATTATCTCTGCCTCAGCATTTTTGATTTTCTTAATTTCAACATGTTGACTAACTTTAATGGACGGGATTGTAACCAATTTTATTGAGAGGTAAGGCTGTAATCTTTTCAGATATTCTTGTTCGGCAAGATTGACAAATTCGTCCTTATTTTTACCGACCACTAAAATGTTAACCTTCATTCTTCACCACAAAGGCATGACCCTGCGGACACAAAAATATAATATTGTTTTCTTTTTTTATAGATAAGCAAGTTTTATGTGACTTTTTACTTCTAACTTCTAACCTCTAACTTGTAATTCCTAATTCGTTAGCTTGCGACCATCTTGCTTGTTTGAATATACTTTACCATTTTGTGGTATTCTTGGATATTATTTGCTCCAGCATAGGAAAAGGCAGAACGGATTCCATCTTCAATATTTTTTATAACATATTTAACTGGTCCCTTATAGTCAACAGTAATGCTTACACCCTCAATATTTTTTTCTTTTTTACCTCGTTCCAATTTTGATTCTAAACTTGCCGAGCCACGATATTGCTTATAAAGTCGATAGTTTGGGAAATTACCTTCTTTATGGATTGGACCTGGAGTTTCTTTACATCCAGCAAATAATGAACCAATCATAACGGAATCAGCTCCAACAGCTAATGCTTTTGCCACATCACCAGAGTTTTTGATTCCGCCATCGGCAATTACTGGAACATTATATTTTTTTGTTATTGAACAGACATCTTCAAGTGCAGTAACCTGTGGAACACCAAAGCCAGCATTTATACGAGTGGTGCACATAGAACCCGGTCCAATTCCAACTTTTACAGCGTCTACTCCATTCTTGCATAGAAATTCTGCAGCTTCAGCAGTTGCAATATTACCTGCGATTATATCAATATTATATTTTTTACATAGATTTATAGTGTCTGCCATTAACTTATGATGTCCGTGTGCAACATCAATACAGATTATATTTGCTCCAGCATCTACCAGTGCTTGCAGACGCTCTTTGTATTCCCGTGCAACACCTATTGAACCAGCACATATTTCATTTCCTGCTTTTTTTAATTTTCTAATTATCTCTACCTCTTTAGAAATTGTGCAAAAACGATGAACGATACCTAAGCCTCCAAATTCATAAAGTTTATCTGCCATATTAAATTCTGTAATAGTGTCCATATTAGCAGAAAGGACTGGAAGTTTTATTTTGAAATTTTTTGTGACCTTTGTGCTTAAATCAATATGTATTCTGGAAATAACTTCTGAATAATTTGGAATGAGTAAAATATCATCAAAGGATAAACCCAGTTTTGTCATTTTTTACCTTTCTTTAATTTACCACGAAAACACGAAGTTAAAAAAAATTGATTATGTATAAAAATATTATCTATTGTCTTTCAAAATAGATTAATAATTTTTGTGTTTTTCGTGCTTTCGTGGTCATAATTAATAAGCGCAGGTAATGCCCAATGCGATTGAATGCAATTTAGTTTCTGCATCATCTGCTCTTGATGTAATTAATATTGGTGCTTTTGCACCCATCACAACATGAGCAACGCGAAGATGAGCATAATATGTCAATGCCTTTCCAAAGATATTCCCAGCTTCAATATTTGGCATAATAAGAATATCAGCATTTCCTGCCACAGGTGAAACTACTCCTTTTATCTTTGCAGCTTCTTCTGAAATAGCATTATCAAGAGCAAAAGGTCCATCAACAATACATCCCTTTATCTGACCTCTTTTGCTCATTTGAGCAATGATAGCAGCGTCAATTGTTGGAGGCATCTTTGGGTTTGGAACCTCTACTGCACCGAGTAAAGCAACCTTTGGATTTGGATTTTCAAGATGATGAGCAACTTTAACAGCATTATTTATCAAAGCAATCTTTTCTTTAATTTCTGGATAAAGGACAATTCCACCATCTGTCATAAGTGTTAACCTATCTTTTGTTTCAAATATAAATACATCGCTTAGAAGATTTCCTGTTTGAAGTCCATTTTCTTTATCCAGAACACCTTTCATAAGTTGGGATGTGCTTGTGTTCCCTTTTAGGATTAAATCTGCCTTTTTTTTATGAATTGATTCAACTGCTTTTTGAACACATTTTACAGGGTCAGATTCGTCAATAATTTCAAAAGCATCAAGCATGGATTCCTCAATCATTTCAATATAGGATAAGATTTTTTTCTTATTTCCTATAAGAAGAAAATCAGCGATTCCTTCAACTTTGGCTAAAGTTGCTGCATATATGGCTGTTTTTGTATCCGCTCCAGGAATAACCACTTTTTTGGAAGGAAATTTTTTTACTTTTTCAAGTAGTTTATCAAAGTTTTTTATCATTTTGTACCTTCTCCAAATTATATTTTCAAAACTCTATTATTACCATTCTCCATACGGTCCCCCATAACACCCCATATCATTTCTACTTGCATCAACATCATTATAGGTGGAATCCGGATCTCCAGTATCAATACACGGTGAGTCACTTTGAAGGTATTGATAATAATTAAATAACGGATCTGCATCAATAGAATTTTCATAAACAAATTCATTGAAGTTTATGTTACCGAGTATCATCATTTGTCCTCCTCTCACATCACAGTATCTAAAATATACCTTTGCTTCTCTATCGTCAATGATATTAATCTCAGGGATGCATATAGTATTCCAAAATATTGTATTACGACACTCTAAAGTGCACTTCTCTTTACTATATAGCCCTGGACCAAAACTATTACCTCCAACTGTTACATTCAAGAAATTTACATCAGCATTTTTTAGGTATACAAAAGAACCCCAAGAAGTGCTATAAGGATATCCAGTATTGTAAGAAATAAGTACATTTTCTAAAGTAATCTCTGCATTAATAATGGCAATGCCTGCGCCATTATCAGCATTATTACTTGTAATGACTACATTGCGCAAGAAAGGGCTTGCATGATTAGTGCATAAAATTCCCCCGCCGTAAGTCTCCTCCTCAATAGAAGTTCCCTTAAAATCACGAATTGTTAAGCCCACTATTCCCTCTTTGAAATCATTTTCTGTGATATAACTGTTAAAAGTCACTCCACTCATTGTTGCATCATTCCCATCTATAATCGTTTGTCTTATAAATTCCGGATCATCTGTAACATAATATTTGGAACAAAGGATAATTCTCTTTCTGGGAAAGACAACATTGCTATGATAGGTTCCGGGTTCAAGAATTACTTTTTCATAATCGCTTGCTGCTTCAAAAGAGCTATCAATGGTTGGATAATCTGTTGGAACAAACAACCCAATAAAATGAAATCCTGTTGAATCTACCTGAGAGTAGTTGCTTTTGTAGTCTTCTAATCGTGCTTGCACACGGTAATAATATTTCATTTTATGTTCTAGGGCATAATCCTTGTACTTTGCAGTGTCTGCACCAACTGTTGCGATAACTAAAAAAGAATCTTCATGTTCTGTCTTTCTTTCGATATTGAAACAATCCTCAAACTGATTGTTATCAGCCCATATGACTTTGATGCATTCTCCGTTTGACACAACAGCTGATAAGTGAGAGGGCGGTGTTAATGTGTTTATACTACAATATTTTTCCTCCGTGGTTTTTTCTCCATTCATAATAAGACAATAGGTATAGTGAATTCCAGGGACAATCTTATTATCCATATATTCGGTTGCATTGCCTGGAAAATTTTGTTCAGATATGATGCTGTCTCCTGCTGTTTTTGTAAGTTCATAATTATTTATATTCTGACCCGAGCAACCCCATTTCAATTTAACTGAAGTTGAAGAAAGTACTTCAATATCAAAATAAGGACAGATTTCATAGAAATCACACTGGCAAAAAGATACTAAAAGCACTCCTATAGGAAGGCAATATAAAAGAAGAAATTTTTTCATACCATCTCGTTTTGCAGAATTAAAAAGCCCAGCCGAATTTTAGTAATTCAAAATTAAAAATAACCTCATTGTCATTATCGTACCACAAAAATTGTCCTATATATCTATCATTCTCTCCAAAAAAATATCTACCCAAATTAAGGCTGGTACCCCAATAAAATCCTTTACAAGAAAAAATTCTATATCCGATGCCTATTCCAATACCAAGTTTGTTTTCGCTGCTCATTTTAGAATTTACCGAATCATCATCCTTCCCATCACCCCAATAGTAATACTCATAACCGCGAATATTAGCATATCGGACAAAACCACTTATATAAAAACCATTTTGGGAGTGCCCCAGAAAGCGTCTGTAATGGCAGTCCAGTGTGAATTGGCGTAAATAATTTATTTCGTCATACCATTCAATTCCCCATTTATTCTCCGGATTAGAATAAAAGATTGGAAAAGCAATCTCTGCCTGCCTATCTATATTGAAGATAGAAAAACCTCCGCTCAGTGTATGATTCAATAAATTCGTATCGCTACCAAAAAAAATTAATCTGAAAATATTGAATTCAATTCCATACTTTTTATCAGCAAGTGGTTGATTTTTTACTGTTTTGTAAATTTTCTGTTGGAGTACATAAATTGAATCAACCTTTTCATTAGTGTTTAGATTACTATTTTCTTTATTTTGATTGTTTGTTTTAGCAAAGATAGGCGTTGTTATCAATGCTATTATGAATAGTGTTATAAGAAATTTTTTCATTTTTAACCTTCTAGATTTAATAGGATCTATATATAGATTATTTTAAATAATTAGCATAATGCTCTTTGACATTTTGAGCAATTTCATTAAGACGAATATCAATATTGATGCCAGTCTGCTGCAAGGTTTTCCAGACAACACCCATTGCCTCATCTTTGGAAAAGCCGATTGATTCAGCAAGTCGCATAAGCATATTCTTTTCTTTGCGAGTAAATTTTCCATCAGCAAGAGCAACTACTGTCAAAAAATGCATCGCATAGAATCTATCGTAATCAGTGCCTTTTTCTTTAAGATATTTTGCAGATTTTTTTAACTGTGCTTCCACTTTTTCTTTGTCATAAACAATCTCTTTCTCAGGGTCATCTGTGAAGACATCAGCTAAGATTTTTACAAGACTTTTAATCTCCTCTATATTTATTTCTTTATCAATTGCGATGACAGACACACCCCCAGCAGCAAGGAATTTCATCATTTGCTCTTTGGCCTTATTTCGTGGATAGAATTTTGTAAGCCCGATTAATTTATCAACCTCTTCTGAAAGTTTTTCTGGGGAAATTTTACCTTTTTTAGAGAATAGTTTTGAGTTATGAAATAATTCAAGGGCTTTAAGACGAACTGGAAGCATAGGATGTGTGGCTGAACTCAATTGAGAAAGATATTCGGATTTAGCAAGGTCTTGTAACTGTTTCATAAGTTCTGGAAGGTTAAAATTTAGATTCTTTTCTGTAAGTCCATATGAAACCTTAAGCAGACTTTGGACAGCTGTCGCATAATTTTTACAGGCAACTAATCCGACTCTATCACAACTAATTTCTGCTTTTTTCTGCCAGGTAAGGAATTTCTTTTCAGCAAGGATTGGTAGAAAAGTTATCTTTCTTTTACTTGGGTTGTATAAAAGCAAAAGCCGATTATGGTGAAACAGGATATGTCCAATTTCGTGCCCCAATACGAACAGGATTTCATTATCAGAAAAGTTTTCTAATAATCCTGAAGTGAAGACAATGCTTATGTTAGATTTCTGTTTGAAAGCAAAAGCATTGTAACTATTGTTGTTTACAGAAAAGAATTCAACATTTTCCTTAATGTCAAATATCGTTTTAACTTTTTCAATAATTTTATGAATTCTTGGAGATATAATAGATGTTAATCGGACAGAATTTGCGAGAAGTTCATCTCTAAAAGAAATATGCTCTTTCAGAATTTCTTCGTGAGAACTTATAATTTGTTTTACTTTATAGACTTCATACAAATCTTTTGTATCTTGTAAGTCGCCCTGGTATCTAATTTTATTTATGTTCATTGAAGCCTCCAAAGCATATAAGTCAAGTTCTGGTTTGAATTAGTCAATCTTAAGTTCCCCTGATTTATTGGGATAACTCAAGATTAAGACTTACACACACCCCACGGATAAATCCGCACCCCTCTCAAGAGGGGATTTTACACACCCCGCCCCGATGAATTGGGACACCCTTTTCCCCGAGAAAAATCGGGATTTCGTCCCGAAATAATCGGGATTCAACAAGAGGGGATTTAACACAACTCATCTGGAAGAAGATGTCTTTCTCTTATTAAACTCAGCAATCTCTTTTGTTGGTTGAGAGGTGATATCCATTTTCCATCTATTATCTATTTTGGAACTAACGAGTTTATGTCTTCTAAAATAATTTGCTAAAGCATCCCGTATCACGATATAATTATAGGTTATTTGTTCCTGTGGAATTTCTGTTAAAATGGTTAGGCCAGCATTACCAGCCATAAGAAAATCAGTGGTTGCCACTTTATAGATTTTATTCTGGTCCCAATCCTTGCCCGCTATTTTCAATTTAGTAACTCGTTGGAAATTTGGAAGGGTTTTATTATAGACCACTTCGCCGCCTGCAATTCGTAATCCGTGATGTCCATAGGAGACTCTAATTTCCAGAATTTCTTTAAGCAATGCTCCAGAAATATTGAGTGTAACTATCTGGCTTTCAAAAGGGAGAACATCAAATACATCACGATATGTAACAGGCCCTTGATTAATATCATCTCTAACTCCACCGAGATTAAGAAATGAAAAGTCTGCTCCAGTTTCTTCAAGCATTGCATCCATAACAAGATTCCCTATTAAACTTTGTGCACCAACACCCCTTGAGAGATGAATGAGTGCTTCGCCAACAACCTCATCCATTCCTTTTTCTGCTTCTGCCTGCATAGCATCTATCTTTTCTTTTACTTCTTTATCTGGAATAAATTCCTCAGTAAATAAAGTAAGCAAATCTCCATCAATATAAGCTGGCAGTTCATATCCAGAAATGGTTTTGGT
>JAYEOL010000036.1 GCA_034722995.1 Candidatus Cloacimonadota bacterium
ACTTCCTTTGGCGTGCCGATTGCAACTATTTTGCCACCTTCATCTCCACCCTCTGGTCCCAAATCAATAATATAATCAGCACATTTTATCACATCAAGATTATGTTCAATTACAACTACAGTGTTACCTTTATCAACAAGTCTGTTTAGCACAGCTATCAATTTTTTTATATCGTGGAAATGCAAGCCTGTTGTGGGCTCATCTAAAATATACAGAGTTCTTCCTGTACTGGTTTTGCTTAATTCCCGACCAAGTTTTACCCGCTGTGCCTCACCGCCGGAGAGAGTAGGAGATGGCTGACCCAGCTTAATATAACCGAGCCCAACATCAAATAAAATCTGGAGTTTTCTTCTCAATGATGGGATGTTTTCAAAAAACTTCAACGCCTCTTGAACATCCATATTCAGCACATCATCAATGTTTTTCCCTTTATATTTGATTTGCAAAGTCTCATTATTGAACCGTTTTCCTCTACAGATTTCGCAGGTTACAAACACATCTGGCAGAAAGTGCATTTCTATATGTTTTACTCCACTCCCCTGGCAAGCCTCACATCTTCCCCCGGGCACATTAAAGCTGAAGCGACCTTGCTTATATCCTCTCACCTTAGCAGCTGGAGTTGTAGCAAAGATATGTCTGATGTCATCCAGAACTTTTGTATAAGTAGCAGGATTTGAACGAGGTGTTCGTCCAATTGGGTCTTGCGTGATATTGATGACCTTATCAATTTTGTGGAAGTATAACATATCGTTGTATTTCCCTTCTTTATGTGAACTTTTATATAGCCGATTTGCAAGTGCCGGATACAAGGTTTGATTGATTAAAGAACTCTTTCCAGAACCAGAGACTCCAGTGATACAGGTAAAAAGTCCGAGTGGAATTTCTACATCTATATGTTTCAGATTATTTTGAGTTACTTTAGTAATCTTAAGAAAGTCTCCGTTGTTTTCCCGATATTTTTTTGGAGATGGTATAGAAAGCTGACTGCTCAGGTATTTACCAGTAAGAGAATTCTCATTCTTGATGATATCTTCCAAAGAGCCGGAGGCAACTATTTCGCCACCGTAAATTCCTCCAAGTGGACCAAAATCCAGAATATAGTCAGCACTTCGTATCATCTTAGCATCATGCTCAACTACTATGACTGTGTTGCCGAGATTTTTTAAACCGATTAACATGTCTATCAAGCGATGGTTATCTCTTTGATGGAGTCCGATAGTTGGCTCATCCAGAATATACATCACACCAACAAGACCACTGCCAATTTGACTCGCCAGTCTTATTCGTTCAGATTCTCCACCAGAAAGGGATGGCGCATTTCTATCTAAAGTAAGATAATGCAGTCCTACATTTATCATAAATTTCAGCCGTGCTCTTATCTCTTTTACCAATTCAGCTGCAATAATTTTCTTATTGCCAGTAAAGTGTAAGTTTTCCATAAATTTTAGAAGATCACTGATTGACATTCGGGAGAGTTCTACAATAGATTTGCCGTTTATTTTCACATATCTGCTTTCTATACGAAGTTTTGTACCGTTACAATCAGGGCAGGGCTTTTCACTAAAAAAACTGGTATAGTATCTTCGCATTGCATCTGATTTGGTTTCTCTAAAGCGTCTCTTTATGGTTGGTAATAAGCCTTCATATGGAGTAAGAAAGTGTCCGGAACTTGTTATGCTGTCCCAATCAATTCTGAACTTTCTTCCTCTTGAACCATAAAGGATTACATCTTTTGCGGTCTTGCTTAAATTTTTCCATGGAGTAGAGAGTGAGAATTCAAATTCGTCAGCAAGTTGGAGAAGAATGCTGTATCGCCATGACCTTCTCTTCATACCCATTTCGCCCCAGTATTTAACAGCTCCATCCATAATGGATTTTGATTTATCAGGTATAAGTTTATCAATATCCAATTCCATTCGTGAACCAAGCCCGTTGCAGATTTTACACATACCAAGTGGACTGTTGAAAGAAAACATTTGCGGTGTTAATTCTGGATAACTGATATTACATTTTGGGCAGGCATTTTTCTTGCTGAGAAGTCGCGTTTTTTTCTCCTTTGGGTAGTCAATCATCACGATTCCATTTGCAAGTTCTAATGCAATTTCCATAGAATCAGCAAGTCTGCTTTGAATTCCTTTTTTGATTACTAATCTATCAACTACCACTTCAATATTGTGTTTACTCTTTTTATCAAGTATGATTTTATCATTTATATCACGAATGATTCCATTAACTCTAACACGAACAAAACCATCTCTTTTTATCCGTTCAAATACATCTTTGTGTTCACCTTTTCTTTCTCTAACGAGTGGAGCTAATATTTGAATACGAGTTCCTTCTGGTAAATTCAATATATAATTAATCATCTGGTCTGTGGTTTGAGAACTTACGGATGAGCCGCATTTATAGCAGTATTGAGTTCCGACTCTGGCATATAATACACGGAGATAATCGTATATTTCAGTAACCGTGCCGACAGTAGAACGTGGATTATGACTTGCTGCTTTTTGTTCAATGGATACCGCAGGTGAAAGCCCTTCAATGTAGTCAACTTTAGGCTTTTCCATCTGACCCAGAAATTGACGAGCATAAGAAGATAGTGATTCAATATATCTTCGCTGACCTTCTGCATAAAGTGTATCAAAAGCCAAAGATGATTTGCCCGAGCCACTAACTCCTGTGAACACGATAAATTTATTGCGTGGAAGTGTTACATCAATATTTTTCAGGTTATGCTCGCAAGCACCTTTGATGATGATATTTTTTTTCATTTTTTAGATTACTCTAAATATAGAAACTCAAATTGCTAAGTTTTTTGAAATAGTTTATTAAAAAATTTTAACAAAAAATTGTCAAGCCAAAAAAGGTTATTTTGATACTGTTATTTGATTTAATATTAATAGTAAAAGAAAAATAAAGAAATCGATTTTATTAATAGTAAAGGTAAAAATGTTTGATAATAAGAAGAAAGTTAAATCACAGAAATTCCTTTTTACATTTTGGAAATTATTGATGTAATCTGTATAAAATACTCAGTCTTGTCAAGAACTTTGCTTAGTAATTTACTCAAGTTTCGCGCCTGGTTGAATATAGACAAATAACGGACTTACATTTTCAAAAATTAAGAATAAAATTAATCTATTCATTTAAATTATATACAATTACAAGACAGATTACATTTTTGGTTATTGTTTGACATTATTAAAAATTTCATTTCATGCCAGAGGCAGATCCTTCGGAAAAAACTGCATAGCGGTTGGGATATTTATAGGCAGGTGCGTAAGCACCTATTTTAATATACCCCATCCGAGAATAAAAGCTCTGTAAGAGCGACATATTTACCTCGTAGGATAAAAAATATTCACAGGGGTAAATATATCGCACCGATGGTGCTTATTTGATTAGTTCGGTTTTTTTTACTACAAATATTCCGTTCCTACGGAACTAAAATGAAACATTCATGTCAATCCCGACTTGTCGGAATGAAATTTTTTTGTCTCTATTTCCTTCTTAGTTCTTTCATCTGTATAACACTGGTTTTATTAATTTTTTATAGCACTTCCAGCACACATTAATCTCATCTTGCATTTTGCACAAGTTTTCTTTCTGCTGATTGTCCCGCTGTAAAAGGAAACTAAAAGCAGAAGCAACAATACTGCTATTTTAGATACCGTAAATTTCTGAATAAGTGAAATAACAATTAAAATAAGAGGAAGAAGTGTTAAAATTCCATAAGTAAGTGGAGCAAGTTTTTGACCAATGCCCGTATTGAATTTTTCAATATTACCTCTTTTGAAAAATAGAGCAGAGAGTTTACCCCAACCCATACAACACCATTTATTGTAATAATAACAATTTGTGCAAAGTAATTTTCGCAATACAATCCCAATCATTATAATAGCAAAAGCAAGGTAAAGCCAGGCAGCCAGCGGAAACAAAAACCAACATCCAATAGTTCCTAAGACAATCCATAAAACCATAAAAAAATTACTTATGACTGCGTTTATCTTAAGATATTCTTCTAATCCTTGTTCATAGATTTCTATCTCGTTTTCCACAGTGATTTTTCCTTTCATAGGTTAATTGTTTCATATTTGTAGAACGATCTTAATCTCGTTAGTTTAAATATTCTTTAAATCTGTGTTAAGAAAACGAGTTCACCCTTCGTAATAACTATGGAGAACGGGCTAAGAACCTGGTTCTACATTTACGGACAGTCTCTAATTGCACAGATATTATTGATAAAATACTAATTCCTTTTTACTATTATGGTAGCTTTAGAAAATCTTCTTGAGAATAATATTGTAAAAGTTGTTTCCATTGTCCTTTTGTTAATCCTTGAGGATACTTACAGTAAAGTTTAAGTTTTTCTAAATCATTCTTATCAAAGACTGACGAAAAATTCACTTCTGGTTCATTGTAGAGAAAAGCGAAAACCGTAATAGGGACTAATGCTGCCCAGCACAGTTTTTGAATTTTCTCATTTTCTCTATAATTTGCAGAAGCCATTCCAATATCTATAAGAATCAAAGGAGCCATAGCTATAATTTTTTTAGGTCTTAGACTATATCCACAAATATGAACTCTTTGAATATTTGTAAATGGTACTATGTAGAGTTTGTCCTGATATTTGCAGAAAAGCGATGAATCGCTTACTGCAAGCAATTCACACTCATAAATATAGCGATTTATAAGCTTGAGATTCGCAGTTTCACCATTAGGTTTAAGCACATTAACTGAACTCACACACGAGCAAAACAGGATTAGAATAGCGATTAAACATAAGACATTTCTACTCAATTATTACCTTCTCTACAAGGAAGTTTAGATTCATAGAACTTCTTATTGTACTGAGGCTTTTTCGCAATCCAGAGTTGGGCTGTCTTTATAATTGTCTCATCATTAAACTCTAATTTTAGTTCTTTTCTTTCTAATTTGGTTTTTGTTAACCACTTTTTCCGAAGCCATTCAATATAGAAACCTCGTGATTTAACAAAGTAGGCACGTCTCATCCCTTCTGGTACATTTCCTACTTTGAATTTTAGAAGATAACTCTCACCCGGATAAGTGACAAAATAATCTTTATCTTTTTTCTTGAAAAGAGCAATAAGACTATCTCTTCTATTTCCTTTGTAATCAGTTAATTCGCTACACGCAATCGTATTTATGCTATAATTTTCATTTCTATCAAAACTCACTCCTATCCAATCTATGAACCAGTTATCCGGCAAAAATGAAAATCGTAACTGTGCGATGTCCTCATCAGGAACAGACAGTTCTACAGCTTCCTGATGCCAGGCTATAGGTCCGGTATCACTAATTCTTATCACTTCTTTGTATTTTTCCCCATCAAACATCTGAATATGGAGGCCAAAGTGCTTTTGATACCATTTATCCAATTTCAACGCATAAAATATATTTGAAGTTTTTGAGCCAAGCCAGTCAACTGCCTCAAAACCTTGCGAACCAAGCATTACATCGTAGAGGAGGATGGTGTTTAAAAGTGTGTTTCGCAGACGAAATGCGATATACATTTTCTTTGCATCCTGAGGAACTCTAACTTTTACATCAATCCAATCTCGTGTAATGGTATGAGTAAGTTCCTGTACTACAAGAGAGTCGCTTTGATACCAATAATTATCTCTATCTGAAATGAGTCCGGTTACATTACTGCCCGATTTACTAATCGCTTCAAGTATTTGGGCTTCTTTACCAAATAGGATAATATCTCTTTTTTTGGTTGGGAAGACTTCATACCCTGATGGATGGTCAACAGTTAGCAAGAACAGGTTGTTAATATAATGTGTTTCAAGGGCTTCATTAGCAACTTTTATGGTATATTTGCCATTTACAGTCTTTCCAAAATCTAATCTGTCAAAGTCATTCCCTTCAAACCTTTTAGCAATACTGTAACTAAATTCTTCTGCTTCTAATGTGTAATCCTCGCCATCAAATGAATAGATTGTTGGACAGGAGCCAAAAATTGACACCCAAAGAATCATGCCTCCCACGAATGAAGCAACTGCAATTGGTGGTATACTCGCTAAGAAAGCACCTGTCTGCCATTCTTTTTTATAATACTCTATACATGCTACGCTATCTATTGGAACTGACTTAACAGATGTTGAATAGTTGCGTGTTAAATTGTATCTCCAGCCATTACCATTGATTGTATCTCCTATAACAGTAAAGCCTTTCTCAAACATAACTACTGAGCCATCATACAAATGCACTTTTGCGGATGATTTAATAATATATCTTTCCGATTCTTGAATTTTGTTTTTGTTAAGAGGTTCAACCTTTGTCTGTATAAAAGTACAGGATGTAATTAGTGTAAATATAAGAAAAACACATAGTAAACTAAAATATGATTTGGTTTTCTTCAAATCTCTATCCTATTTAATTTTTGTTGAAGGGCCTTATTCACATTTATGTAACACCCACACGTTAGGCTCAATATATTTTCCAATATTGTTTTCCAAATCAATATTTACAGGATTTAGAGCATTGGGAATAATATACTTGTTACTTTCTCCAAAATACATTCCAGTCCAATCTTGCCATTCTGAAACAGTGCCGGTAATTATCATAGATTGATTTGCTACTTTCAAGATTTCACCGCCAAGTTTTATGTGGACCCTTAACCATGGGTCAAAAGGTAAGCCATCTCTTTTCCATTTGATATAATTTTCCATTGCTATTGTTGGATATTGTGATTTTAATGTTGGCCTCACCGGAAGGATAAGATTATGAAATCCATGTTCAGCAGCCAGCTGCTTAAAATTTTGAATAATCTTTGAACTGATTCCTTTTCCAAGATATTTCTTTGATATTACAGCTGCTAATCCACATAATGTGTTTGGGTTATCATTACTTTCCATTATGATTTTGATTGCTTCATCAAAACCAGAAGGTAAATCGTCAATATTACCATTCCAATAAATTGGAGCGGAATTACCTGCGCCAACATATTCTACGCCAGTTCTGAATAATAGTTGATATTCTGGATATTTTTTATATATTTGTCGCCAATATTTTTTTACATACTTATCTTCATTTAGAAAGGCGGGCCAGGGTTCTTTGTGAAGTTGATTAATTACACTTATTAAATTTTGATTGTCAGATAATTTTTCTACAAGCATTTTATGTATTGTTTATAAGATATTGTCATACAATTATTAGATTACTGATTTTGCAGGAATGACAAACAGGCGGAATTTTGATTTTCCCCATAAATTGTGTTCGCGAAAAATGAACATAAAATAATGATTAAAATGCATAATGTGTTGAATTTTGGACTCATTTTAGTTCATCCTTTTGTTTCATTTTCCATCCCCGCGGACACGGAGATTACAGAATATATTTTGTCAAATCCTCATCAGTAATAATCTTTTCCAGTAGTTTACTTACATCCTCTTTCGTGACTTTTACTTTTTTACATTCAGGGTCTGGAAGATTATATAAATATTCTTCAAGGAGGATAGTCATTATTGTATGGAGTCTTCTTGCACCGATATCTTCCATTTTGGCATTTGCCATAGCAGCATAGTTTGAAATCTCTTTTATTGCACCTTTTGTGAAAGTAACATCCACATCTTCCGTTTTCAGCAAAGCGGTATATTGTTTCATAAGAGCGTTTTTAGGCAATGTTAGAATTTTTGCAAAATCTTCTTTTGTCAGGCTTTGCAATTCTACTCTAATTGGAAATCTTCCCTGCAATTCAGGTATCAGGTCAGAAGGTTTGGAAACATTAAAAGCGCCGGAAGCTATGAAAAGAATATGAGTTGTATCTACCATACCATATTTAGTAGGCACATTTGAGCCTTCTATGATTGGAAGTAGGTCTCGTTGAACACCTTCCCGGGATACATCTGGACCCGATTTAGATTTTTCTCCAGCAATCTTATCAATTTCATCAAGGAAAATGATGCCGTTTTGTTCAACTCTTCTGATAGCAATTTCTTTTACTTCGTTCATATCAACCAATTTTCTTGATTCAGAATAGAATAGGAAATCTAACGCCTCATTAACTTTCATCTGTTTACGTTTACCTATCTGGCCTGGCATAAATCCTGCTAACATTTCGCCCATATTGATGTCAAAGCTATCCAGTCCCATACTTGAGAATATTTCAACTCTGGGTTCAGGCAATTCATCAATTTTGACTTCCACAATTCTTTCATCCAAAGATCCTTTATGGAGCATTTTTCGCAACTTTTCTCTGGTTTGTTTTTGCATCTTTTTTGCTTCTTCAAGCTCTAACCTTTCTTGCTGCCGCTGTTCAAGACTAAGATTTGCTTTTCTTTTCCTTTTTATAGGTGGAAGTAAAAGGTCAAGCACTCTTTCTTCAGCTCGTTTTCTTGCTTGCTCTTCTACAGCAATCGTCATCTCTTCCCTTACTTGACTTACAGCAAGGTTAACAAGTTCACGAATAATTGCCTCTACATCTCTACCCACATAGCCCACTTCTGTAAACTTTGATGCCTCAATTTTAATAAACGGAGCATTTACGAGATTAGAAAGCCGTCTTGAAATTTCTGTTTTGCCAACACCGGTAGGCCCAATTAGAATAATATTGTTTGGTAGGATTTCATCACGCAGTTCTTCAGACACATTTTGGCGACGCCAGCGGTTACGAAGAGCTATTGCAACTGCTTTTTTTGCTTTATCCTGACTGATAATATATTTGTTAAGCTCTTTAACAATTTGTTTAGGTGTGAGTTCTTTCATTTCCATAATTATAGTTCCTCAATAGTTCTATTTGTATTAGTATAGATACAGATATTTGCTGCGATTTCAAGTGCTTTTTCTACGATTTCTTTAGGTGAGAGATTTTTATTTTTAATTAGAACCATAGCTGCAGCTTTTGCATAGGGTCCACCTGAGCCTATAGCAGCAATATTGTTATCTGGTTCAATAACATCGCCATTACCAGATATTACAAGTAGATTTTTTTTATCTCCAACAATTATCATTGCTTCAAGACGGCGGAGTATTTTGTCGGTTCTCCATTCTTTTGCCAATTCCACTGCTGACCGCATTAAGTTGCCTTTGTATTGTTTTAGCTTTTCTTCAAATCTTTCAAAGAGAGTTAAGGCATCCGCTGTGGCGCCAGCAAAGCCAGCAATCACTTTTCCATCATATAAGGTCCTTACTTTATGTGCATAAGATTTGAAAATTGTCTCACCATGTGTTATCTGCCCGTCTCCGCCTATCGCAACTTTGTTTCCTTTTTTTATCCCTATAATACTTGTTCCTTTAATCATTTTGGTCTGCCTTATTTTCTTTTTGTTTTTTTTCAATGTATTTTTGATAGATTTTTTCTACTTCTTCGCCATTTAATGTTTCTTTCTGAAGCAAAGTATCAGCCAGTTTATTAAGTAAATCTTTATTTTCAGTTAAGATTTTTTTACATAACTGATAACCCTCTTCAATAAATCTTTTTATTTCTTGGTCAATAAGGTTTGCAATATTTTCGCTGTAGTTTTCTTGCCTGCCGAATTCCTTGCCAAGGAATATATTTTCTTCTCTTTCGCCAACAGTCATAGGTCCAATTCTATCACTCATACCCCACTCACAAACCATTTTTCTTGCAAGTTCAGTAGCTTTTTTAAGATCATCTCCTGCACCTGTAGTAGGTTCACCTCCAGAAATTTCATCAGCAACTCTTCCTCCCAACAGATGAGCAATTTTTGACTGACAGTAGCTTTTTGAATATGTATGACGGTCATCAAGTGGCAAGAAATGAGTTGAACCGAGTGAGCGTCCGCGAGGTATAATAGTAACTTTGTGGATTGGGTCGCTACCGGGAATAAATTTTGCCACTAATACATGCCCAGATTCATGATACGCGGAATTTCTTTTTTCTGTTTCAGTAAGCATCAGACTTCTTCTTTCTTTACCCATAATGACTTTATCCTTAGCATTTTCAAAATCTTCCATATGGACTGATTTATGTCCAAGGCGAGCTCCCCACAAGCATGCTTCATTAACAAGATTGGCTAAGTCTGCACCGGAAAAACCGGGTGTTCCTTTTGCAATGATTATTAAGTCTACTTTTTTGTCTAATGGAACTTTTCTAACATGAACTTTTAGTATTCCTTCCCTACCCCTCAAATCAGGTCTATCTACTACTACCCGTCTATCAAATCTTCCTGGACGAAGTAATGCGGGGTCAAGTATATCAGGACGGTTCGTTGCAGCGATAATAATAACACTCTCATTTGGATTAAAACCGTCCATTTCAACTAAAAGTTGATTTAATGTCTGTTCCCTTTCGTCATGACCACCGCCAATACCAGCTCCTCTATGTCTGCCGACTGCATCAAGTTCGTCAATAAATATAATGCACGGAGCATTCTTCTTACCTTGATTAAAGAGGTCTCTAACACGGGATGCTCCAACACCGACAAACATTTCAACAAAATCTGAGCCACTTATACTAAAGAATGGAACTTTTGCTTCACCTGCCACAGCTTTTGCAAGAAGGGTTTTTCCCGTTCCTGGAGGCCCAAGAAGTATTACACCTTTTGGGATTCTACCGCCGAGTTTCTGAAATTTTTTAGGTTCTTTCAGGAATTCTATAATTTCTTCCAATTCCTCTTTAGCTTCATCAACTCCAGCAACATCTTTGAAGGTAACATTTGAACGATTTCCGCTAAGCAATTTTGCACGACTTTTACCAAAACTAAATGCTTTGCCAGCACCACCTTGCATTGATTTCATGATAAAAATCCAGAAAACTATAAATAGAATAAACGGTAACCAGTAAGACAATATTGTAGAGAAAATAGAAGGTTTTTTTGAAATGATTCTGATTTCTTTGTGGCTCTCAGCAATTTCTTTAACCAGGTCAGGATCATCAAAAGGTATATTTGTTCGTCTTTTTATATTTCCAATCGTATAATTAATATCCTTACCACTAAATGTGATTTCATTAACAGCCCCGGATTCTATATCTTTCATAAATTCAGAATAAGAAGCCTCTTGAATCTGACCTTTACCAGAGAAAAATTGAAAAAATGCAACAATAGCAAATATGATAATTAGCCATATTAATAACGAACCACCCTTGGGAGGTTTAATTGGAAGTTTATTTTTTTGTTGGTTCTTTTTTTGCGGAGTTCTGTTATTCATTATTGATAAATCTCCTTTTTTAAAATACCGACAAAAGGTAAGTTTCTATACTTTTCTTTATAATCAAGCCCGTATCCAACAACAAACTTATTTGGCACAGTAAATCCTTTATAGTCAATTTTTATATCCGGTTTATGGGCTTTGAATTTATCAAGAAGTACACAGGTTTTTATTGATTTAGGATTTTTATTCTTTAATAAATTTATAATATATTTAATTGAAAGACCTGTATCAATAATATCTTCAACTAAAATTATATCTCTATTTGAGATATCATAATTACAACCCTTTGTTAATTTTATAATCCCTGAGCTTTTTGTTGAACTTCCATAACTTGCAACGCCAAGGAATTCTATCTCTATTGGAATGCTAATATGGTGCATTAGATCTACAAGAAAGATTACACCACCTTTGAGAATACTTATTAGAATAGGCACACTTCCTTTATAATCTTTTGAGATTTGAGCACCTAATTCCTTTATTTTCTTCTGTAGCTCATCTTCAGAAATCAGAACTTTTTCAATATCATTTTTCATGTTTTCCTCTAAATTTTTTCCTTAGCCTCTATTGTTAAAATATAATACTGAATATTATTTGTCAAACCTTATTTGTTAATTCTTTTTGCTTTGCGATAGTCCTTCAATTTTTTCATACTTTTAATTCTTAAGACATGTTTAGTTTGACGAGTAATTTTTATATTTTCACTTATACGAATGCCAGCTAACCAAATTATCTGATTTTGGTCTTCCACTAAAATGATTTTGTCTCGTTCAAATCTTGGCACTTTTGAATCTATAAAAAAGTTTTTAAGCTTTTTAGGGTTGTGCATACCTAACGGGGTAAACCTATCGCCTGGTTGACGATATCTAATTGTAACTGGAAATTTTACTTTATCTAAATCAACATAGCATGTATTTCTTTGGGAAAATTTATATCCATGAATAGGAATTGACTTCATCTCTGAAATAGAGACATAATGGTCTTTAAAAAGGATTCTGCGAGATGTTCTTTTGATTTGTCTGCGATAATCATTAAATTTAACTAAGGGTGGAGATTTTGAGAATGTTAGAAGTTGTTTATCTTTTATAGCAAAGACCCCTTTCGGCAATTGAATGTATTTACTTTCAGAGCTTCTTAATAAATCTGCGATTGCCTGAAAATGAGTTGTAAAGAAATCCTGCTCTGAGCCTGTAATGTGCCCAAAAATCTTCCTTGAGATATAAAAGAGAATGATATCTTTATTTTTTAGTTTATCCAAATTCAGGATAAAAGAATCCCCATCTGTTTTTTTTACTATTTCCGGAAATATTTCTTTACAATATTCTTGCAAAAAGGAATCGGTTTGCTGAAAAATTCTGGCACTATTAGATATTTTATCCACGACTTTTGGGTTTAATCCCTTTTCAATTTCAGGAATAATTTTATGACGAATTTTATTGCGGTCATAAATAAGGCTTAGATTAGAAGAGTCTGCAGAGAATTCAATATTATTTTGTTTTGCAAATTCTGTAATTTCATTTCTTGTGAGAGCAAGTAAAGGACGAATAATGTTTTTAGATTTTGGAATTATCCCTTTCATTCCACCAATACCGCTGCCACGGAAAAGGTTAAGAAGAAGAGTTTCTGCCTGATCATTTTTATTATGCCCTAAAGCAATTTTTTGGAATTGGTATTTTTGTAAAAGGTCTCTTAAAATACTGAATCTGATCTTTCTCGCTTTGTTTTCTAAATTAGATTTCTCCTTTATTTCTACATGCCGAGTAACGAGTGGAAAGCCCCATTTGTAGCAAAGGTTTCTTACAAACTGCTCATTCTCATTAGATTCATCTCCACGAAGATGATAATTAATATGAACTGCAAGGGTGGTCAGATTATATTCAGCAGAGATTTTTTTTATCAGATCGAGTAAGATAGTGGAATCTATTCCTCCAGAAACAGCAACAATAATCTTATCATTCCATTGAATTAAATTTTCTTGTTTAATAAATTTTTGAAATTCTTTCAGGATGTTTTTTGCGGAGCTCATATTTTTTATATCTTTTTTATATTAAATTTTGCGTGCAATTCGTAATAGATAAATTCTTATTTCAGCACATAAATTATATATAACAAGTTTCCTACAAAGAAATTTCATTAACCTATGCAATATATTAACATTCTATTCTGTTAATGGTGACCTGTTGGCATTATTCTTAATATAGGATATTAATTTTTTATCAAGAAAATTATAAATATTTTGTGCTTCTTCAACCTCATTTTTTTCATATAATTCATACATTTCAATAACATACTTTTCAAATTCTTTTTGTTGCTTTACTGTGAGAACTGGAACCATCACATTTCCTAATTTACTCTTGCTTATACTTATTGTCCCGGTTCCTTGTTTCTCCATATTAACAAACTCTTTTCCTATTGAGCTATTTAAATAAAAAGCCAAAAATGCTGGATTAACCTGACTACCTCTTAAAATAAAAATCCAATCATCTACCTGTCCTGAATATTTTTCATTAATTACACAGAAAGCCCTTCCACTACAACCAGCTCCTACCCTAATAACTAAGACATCTTTTGTCTTTACACATGCAGAAGGTTTATAAATATCTTCATCCCTTTTTATAAAAAAATTATCATCATATTTAAAGCCAATTCTGCTTATGTTTTTTGCCTTAATCAATCTTATATACTCATCTCTATTTGTATTATCAATATTATAGTAAATCTTCTTTTTGTCCTCACCATATTTAGTAAATCCATTATAAATCTTCACAAATTCTTTTAATTTTTTGAAATGTATATTATTATTTATTAAATATTTTTTGCTTTTCAATGCTGCATAATAATAATCTGGATCCATTCTATACTGAATATCTTCAATATTTTTCCTAATACCTACTGTATTATCATAAATAGATAATTGACTTAGTCCTATTAATTCTTTTTTACTATTAATTAATATTAAATTTACTTTATTCTTTTGTTTGTTATTGAAAAATCCAAACAAATTTTCATGATTTTTTATCCCAAACAGGATGGCTGTTTTTGCAGAAGTATTTTTAAAAATATTTCGGGGTAAGCTAACAATAGCTTCTATCTTTAAATTAGAAATGATAAAATTTCGGACATATTGAAGATTAGTATTGGAGAAGATATTAATGGGTAATATTATTCTGATAAATCCCCCTTCTTTCACTAATTGAATGAATCTTTCTAAAAACAATATTTCAAATGACTGTTTTTGTTTCCTTAAAAAATAATAGTTAAGAATTTGAGGGTTATTAATTTTATTCTTTTGATTACTAAATGGGGGATTACCGATAGCCATATCAAAATAGTTATTTTTTATACTTTTGAGAGACTTGATATCAAGTGCATTTCCCAAAAAGGTTTTAACACTTTTATAATTTTTATATCTTTTTTTGTCATCTTTAACAATTTGTTCATCAATATCTATTCCATATAAATTTAAATATCCTTTCTTTAGTAAAACTTGAAAGAATATTCCATCACCTAAAGATGGGTCAATAATCTTATCAGTTTTGTTAATTTTAGAGTTCTTTACCATAAACTCAGCTACTTCATTAGGAGTGAAGTACTGTTTAAAGACTTTTAATTTGTCCATAATAATTGATTTTTATAACAATGGAGGTTCTATTTTTCTCCCCCATAAAATAAACTCTTTATCTTCAGTAGGTTCTGGTTTTTTAACTATATATTTAAAAAATTTCTTAAATGCTATAGAACATTGTAATCTGCGTTGATTTTTAGAATCTATTTTTGGATTCAAGGTGATAATACTGGATTTTGTGTTTAATGATTTTTTTATTTTTTGAGCTTCTAATCTTGCAATCCTATAATTTTTACTTCTATCTTTAATACAATTATCGAGTTTTAATAGGTCTTCTTTTGAAACATCTCCCCAAAATTTTCTCCAACCTGATTTTGGAATAATGGATTCTGTAATTTTTACAATATTCTTCTTTCCAGACATTTTTACCCAAAATCCAACTATTAAAGTAAAGTCTGTTTTAATGGTAAATTGTCTTATCGCATCACCAAAGTATACACTTCCCTTCCACTTGGCGGTTTTTATAGAAATAGCTCCACCTTTCTTATTTGGATTTAATTCTTCAGGTATATCCCATTCAGAAGTGTAATATATATCAAAAAAAGTTTTCTTAACCCAATTTTCAAATTTTAAACCGTGTTTTTGTCTCTCATTTTTCATATATTGCTTCTCCTAAATAATAGGACGCTTTCAAAAATAGTGGAATCCTCACCACACCTGAAATGGCTATTAGCACTTTATCGTCTGGCTGGAGCAGATTTTTTTCTTTTATAGATTTTTGAAATTTTGTCATGACGTTTTTTAAGGCTTCATATTTCTTAAAATATCATTTTTATTATAAAAAAAATTTTTGCAAGAAATAAAAATCTTCTTTCTCTAAATATTTTACGAATAATTCCCAAAAATCTTCCGAAAATGAAACCCGTAAATTGCTAATGTAATTGCTGTCGGAAAAAGTCGCGGTCGTCTGAATAAACAACTAAAAAAGAGTTTCCAGTAGCGAATTCGCTCTTTCCCTATTACCCCTAAAAGTAATGTAGATTTGAAAAATGCTCCAATATGACTGAAATGAAAGTGATGTGTTTTATTCCTCAATGGTTTATATTCTCTTAAAAACTCCCTGGCTCGTTCGTAATAATATTTGGGAGAATAAATAGTTCTCACGATTTCTTTATAGCCGTTGACAAGTACCTCAAGGTTCATTTTAGGGACAAAGTTAGTTGAAAAATCTGTATTATCACCTGAAATATTCTTTAATAATCTGCCTTCTTTCGTAAGTCGCTTATAAAGTCTGGTCCCTTGTGGAGCCTGTAACAACCCAACCATAGCAGTAGTGATTCCACTTTCCTGGATAAACTTTATCTG
>JAYEOL010000037.1:0-1322 GCA_034722995.1 Candidatus Cloacimonadota bacterium
ATAAATTTTATTTGCAACCCCGACTGGTCGGGATGAATATGGATTGAATTGACTCCGAAAAGATTTTTGTATAACACATTAACGACAAGAAAAATTACTATAAATGGAGAGAGTTTTTTAAACCATCTATCCGTCTGGCTTATTCCATTGGTGATATAGTAAACTGCCCAAATCAGAGCTAAAATTGCAATTATTATTGAAAGTATTCTTAAGAATGTTGGAAACCTAAATATATATTCTTCTTTTTTCATTTAACTTCTTCTTTTTTTATTTAATTAATTCAACAATCTTTTTGACATTTTGAGATTTTTCCTTTCTACATATTAAAAGAGCATCTTTAGTATCTACAACAATCAAATTCTCAACTCCAGCAAGCCCGATAACTTTTTTCTCATTTTCACATAATACATAACTATCTTTAGAATTTAAATCTATAATATTCCCCGAAAAATAATTTCCCTTTTCATTTTTGGGCATCATATTATAAACAGCTTTCCAGCTTCCAATATCGTTCCAGTCAATATCAATGGGTAGAACAGCAGCATTTTCTGCTTTTTCCATCACACCGATATCAATCGGGATGCTTTGCAAATTCTGGTAAATTTCTTTAATTCCTTCAATTTTATTTTGTAACCAGAGTGTTTTGATTTTTACAAGTTGATGATATAAATCAGGCATATATTTTTCAAAAGCATCAAGTATTGAACTGAATGTCCAGAGAAACATTCCACTATTCCAGGAGAAGTTTCCTGACTTTACAAATTCTTTAGCGGTTTCCAAGTCTGGCTTTTCCTTGAACTTTTTTACAGCAAATATATTAAACTTTCCATCACCAACTTTTTCTCCAGATTCAATATAGCCATAACCTGTTGTGGGAAAAATAGGTTTAATTCCGAAGGTAATCAGATTTTCATTTTCTCTGGCAAACTTTGCAGCGAATGAAACTATCTCAAGAAATTTTTCTGGCTTTCCAATGTAGTGGTCCGCTGGTAGAACTAACATAGTTTCATCAGCAGCATATTTATCAGACAGCAAAATCGTTCCAAGTCCGATACAAGCTGCTGTGTTTCTCCCCAAAGGTTCTGCAATGATATTTTCTACAGGAATTTGTGTCAGATGTTCTTTAACCAATTCTGTTTGCTCACAATTCGTAACAACATAAATATCTTTATAATCCACTTGAGGTAGGATTCTATCTACGGTTTGCTGAATCATAGACCTTTTGCCCAGGATATTAAGAAATTGTTTTGGTTTGCTTTTGGTGCTAAGTGGCCAAAAGCGAGTTCCTATACCACCTGCCATTATTAGTGCTATCATAGTTT
>JAYEOL010000037.1:1422-15783 GCA_034722995.1 Candidatus Cloacimonadota bacterium
TATACCTTATATCCTTATCCCCTATTCCTCCTTCCCGATTCTTTGGTCAATCACATTTACGCTATCTGGAATTGGAAAACTAAAAAGAGTGTCTGAAATAGGTCGGTTGATAATCTGATTGCTAAAGCTGAACTCAACTGCATTGTTATATTTATCCTCATATTCAAAATGAATTATCAGGGAATCAGTATCAGAAAACATAATCATAACTTTTTTAAAGTCGTTCATCTCTTCAGTAGGGGAAAATATAAAAAGGTATCCCCCTTTAACTTTATGAGTTTCTTTAAGATTACAATAATTGAGATACTCCTTTGCCAATAATTCTGGTGATAATAAAAGTTGCCAGTAATTTGCATCCTGTTTTATCAGCTGTTTCTGTTCCGGAAAGTAAAATATCAATTCTTTCTCAGTTCCAATCATTAATTGCTTATTTGGAATTGAATATTCCAGACGGATGTTATTTCCTTTTGTAAAAACCTTGCCCAAAGAGGACTTTTCCATTTCCAGTTCTGGCCATAAATTTCTTTGTTCAAAATCTGCCTGAAAGGTTCTTATTCTTTCATTTCTTTCTAAAAAGGAATCAAGAAGCGAATCAGCGGAGAGAATTAGATAATTTGCAAACAAAATTATTGAAATTAAAAGGAATGTTTTATTTTTCATATTTTACTTTTTACTTTTTAATTTTTTATCTTTAATCTTTTTAAAATCCTAATCTTTCCAAATCTTCTTTTTTGATTAGAACTTTTCTGGCTTTACTTCCTTCAATCTCTTCAACTATTCCAGCTCTTTCCATCATATCAATCAGCCGTCCAGCCCGAGCATAACCAATTCTAAATTTTCTTTGCATCATAGAGACAGACGCAAATTGCCTTTCAACAACGATACGAACTGCTTCGGGATAGAGTTCATCGTCGTACTCAAAGGCTTGTTCGGCTACATCTGATGGAAGTGAGATGTCCATTTCAGGTCTTGGATATTGTGATAAAAATTTTACCAATTTTTTTACTTCCTCGGTAGTTACAAGCGAGCCATGAATACGAATTGGCGGTTTCTTGCCAAGTGGAGAAAATAGCATATCTCCTTCACCCAGTAATCTCTCGGCGCCATTTACATCCAAAACCGTTCTGGAATCTGTCTTGGAGTAAACCTGAAAGGAAATTCGGGAAGGGAAGTTGGCTTTAATCATACCATTAACTATATCAACGGAAGGACGTTGTGTGGCAAATACAAGATAGATACCAACAGCACGAGCCATTCCAGAAAGCCGTTGTAAAGGCTTCTCTATTTCATGTGCCATACTTTGCATAAGGTCTGCTAACTCATCAACCATAATAATAAGATATGGAAGGGGTTCAATCTTTTCATTTTCATTACTTTCAAGCCTATGGAAGAGTTCATTATATCCATCTATATCGCGAACATTGTGTAGAGCAAAGGTATCATAGCGTCGTTCCATTTCACCAACAGCCCAATTAAGAATGTATAATACATCTTTAGCGTTTGTTATGACCTCTTTAATAAGATGCGGAATTTTTTCATAAACTGAGAGTTCAATCTTCTTAGGGTCAAAGAAGATAAATCTTACTTGTTGCGGTGTGGCACGATAGAGTATTGAGTTTATAATAACATTCAGACAGACACTTTTGCCTGAACCGGTTAAGCCTGCAATAAGTAGATGTCGTAAGTCCTTTAAATCAGTAATAAATGGTTTTCCAGTTATAGTTTTACCAAGAGCAATTAAGGTTGGTGAAGGATTGTTTCTCATCTCTTCAGAATTTAAAACATCTTTGAGGCGAATAATATTAGGATGCTTATTGGGAATTTCAAAGCCGAGAGTATCTTTTCCAGGAATTGGTGCAACAATGCGAATTTTAGAAGCTTTCATAGCTAATGCCAGGTCATCTGCAAGAGCTGTGAATTTGCTTATCTTCATTCCTGGAGCAGGATGTACTTCATATTGGGTTATTACAGGACCAACATTTACATTTGTTACTTCGCCTTCAATTCCGAATTCACCAAGTTTAGAACGCAAAAGTTTGCTACTATTTTGAATTTCCCTTTCTTTTTCGTCTAAAGAGTGTTTACTAAGTATACTGGATTCTCCTAAAATTTTGTTATAATCTGGCAAAATGTATTCTCCTTGGGATAAATCAGTTTTTAGATGTTTCTCAGTATGTTTAGGGAAAGTTGGTGTTGTAATTTTCTTTTCCTGTTCAGAGGATATACCTGCTCCCTCTGTTGGTTTAAGATATGAGATGGATGGTTTTTTAGCTCTTTTATAGGCTTCTTTCTTTTTTTTCAAGAATGGGAAGCAGAATAAGAGAAACTTTTTCAACCATAATGCGACTCTTTCAGGTTCAAATATAAAAATCAAAGTTCCTAAAAGAGCCAATCCCAATAAGATGGAAGTTCCCAGACTTTTGAAAATTGGATATAATATCTTTTCTACCAAGAAAGCAAAAATAATACCTGTTCTCCAACCTGTTTTCAACACAAAAGAGCCCCCAACTGCAAGATAGAATAAAGGTATCCAAACTAAGAATAGCAAAATCAAAATCAGCTTGCGTGATAGATTTTCAAATTTATATCCAAATATTAGAAAAAAACCACTGATGAAAAGAAACACAGAAAGGGCAAAACTAAAAGGTTTACTGAACAGAAATATGAAAGCATAAGATAATATCGCACCGAATGGACCAATCATATTTCTTGAATAAGGGAATTTCAATGTGATTACTTTTACAAAGTTGAGGTGAGCATTTTTTATTGAAATTATATCGTCAATTGTAAATGAAAATAGAGAGAAGAAGAGCAATAATCCAAGGGCGATAAAAATCAGTCCTAAGATTAGTTTTGGTTTCGGGTCTTTTTTATTCATAATTTATTTGAAACTAGAAACTTGAAACTTGATATTTCTCCAGTTTTGAGTTTCCCATCTTTGCTATGCTTCCACCCTCCGTCCCGAAAAAAGTCGGGACTGCGGAGGACGGGTCGGTGGACAGGCAAGTTTCATTTTAACTATGCCTTATATAAATAATATCACCATCTTTTACTAAAGATTCTTTGGCTTCCAAAAAGAATTTACCAGCGGTTTTCAATTCTTTTTCAGAACCATACAATTTGAAATCTTCAAAAGAATAGCGTTCTGCACGAATAAATCCTTTTGCAAAATCAGTATGCACAGTTCCGGCTGCATCAAGTGCAGTACTTCCATTTCTTAAAGACCAAGCTCTAACTTCATTCTTACCTATTGTGAAAAAACTAATTAAACCTAAAGTTTTATAGGATATTCTTGTCAACTTTTTTATAGCAGATTCTTTGATATTGAACTCTTGCATAAACTGTTTGGCATCCTCTTCATCTAATTGGTTCAGTTCCATTTCAAATTTGCCAGCAATTTCAACGACTTCTTTTTTTTCATTACGCCGAATAACAGATATTAAATCGTTATTTTTACCAAGATTTTCGTCATCCACATTTAGTATAATAAAAATTGGTTTCAGTGTGAGAAACTGATAACCCTGAAGCAATTTCAGTTCATTGAGACTGAGCCCAAGTGTTTGAAGCATCTGTCCATTGCTAAGGCAGTTGTAACATTTTTCAATCAACCTCTTTTCTGTTTCTAATTTAGAGGCTTTTGTTCCTTGCTTCATTTGCTTTTTAAATGAGCTTTTCTTGTTCTCGCAAATTGTTAGGTCAGAAAATATAAATTCAGTTTTAATAGTTTCAATTTCTCTTAATGGCTCGGGAAGAATACCTGTAAGATTAAATTTTCGCACAACTATTGCCAGAGCATCTACAGTTCGCAAAGTTCCCAGAAGTTGGCTGGAGAAGATTTCCTTTTTTACTTCATCCTTTTTGATTCCTACAAAATCAAGGTATTCAATAGTTGCATATACAGTTTTTGGGCGATTAAAAGTCCTATTTAGATAATCCAGCCGTTCGTCTGCAACAATAACAGTTGCAATATTGGGTTTTATATTTCCAGTATAATAATCAGACACTTCTGCGTTACTTTTTGTAACAGCATTGAATACAGTTGTTTTGCCACTCTTTGGCATTCCGACTAATCCGATTTTTATCATAATAATTCTCTTTTTTAGAAATTTAATGTATTTGTCAATTTATATTTTGAGCAGATGATATATAGATAAAATTGTGATTTTTTTTTCTTGACATAAAATTAAATATAATAGAAAAATATTTTTATGTAAATAATAATTTTAAGGAATTAAATTATATTTTGTGATATTAATGAATATGCGAACAAATTGCATAAAAGGGAGTTATGAGGAGAAATAAATTAACAGAATGGACAAGACCGCAGAAATTGTCTTGAAGTCAAATAGGAAGATAAGAAATAAAACCTCATCTATCCTTTTCTTAATTGCTTTTTATCCCTTCTACTCTAAGAATAAAAAGCTAATTGTAGGTATCATTATATCTATCCTTGTTGCTATACTATTTAGATTTTGGATATACATAGGAGCCATAATCGCTCTTTTCTTGACAGGATTATTAGTACGGATAAACGAAAGTCGCAAAGGTGTACGGCTATGGAAACGCTGTGAATATGACTATGATCTTTTATTATCGGAAGGCTACAATGAAAAGGATGCTCTATTTATAATTTCCAAATCATTCAATTCAAAATTGAGTGATAGTTTCCACCAAAAAGTTATAGATAAATTTCCAACACTAGATGAAGTCGTCGTTTTCTATACAGGTGCCCTTCCTGAAAACACAACAGATGAAGAATGGGCGAATAAATGTTTAGAAAAAACCGCCATGGAAAAACAGCCTACAGGGACATATAAAGCAAGAACCAAATGGTAAAAAAATTACCTCATAACCAATCACTGCACCCGACCAAAAAGCTGGCGCTTTTTGGCGGGTGAGTTCTAACGTTAGTTGGTATTACAACTGATATGTATAAAAAATTAAATATGGAATCAAATTCATTTTACAATCCTTTTGATACTTTACGCTTTACTTATGAACATTGCTTTTTATGTGGCAAGGACTTAAAAGAAGAGTATAATTCTATCGAGCATGTATTCCCTAAATGGCTTTTAAATAAATTTGAATTGTGGGATAAAAAATTGACCTTGTTAAATGGATCAAAAATTTCTTACAGACAATTAACAATTCCTTGTTGTAAATCATGTAATTCAAATCATCTCTCTGCATTAGAAAAAACAATTAGAGAAAATGTAGAAAAAGGATATTCAGCATTTTATAATCTTGATAAAACTAAAATATTTCAATGGACAGGTAAAATATTTTTTGGAATTTTATTTAAAGAGTTATCATTATTAATTGACCAGAAACATAAAGACTATAGTACTATTATGTCTCCGAAATTATTAGAAAAATATAAAAATTTACACGGATTTTTACAATCAATTCGAGTCCCATTTGTTTTTAGTGGTTTTAATCCTTAGTCAATTTTTATTGTAAAAATACACACATATAATGAAATTGAAAAAAATTTTGATTATCATGATAATATACCTGCTCTATCATTTTCAATACGTATGCAGGATATTGGGATTATAGCATGCTATGAAGATAATAGAGTACAGGAAGATATGTTTAAAGATTATTTCAGTAAATTTTATAATATTCAGTTACATCCTATTCAATTTGATGAATTATGTGCTAAAGTAACATATAAAAATTTACTATTAAATAGAATTCCAAAATATATAACAATACTGCCTGAAACAAAAAATGATGTGGTTAATGTTTTATCTCCTTCAGTTCAAGGTTATTCCAAATCTCCGATATACGATAAATGGGATCAATATACTTATGCCAAGATATTATTTAGCTATTGGGATAAATATGGTTTAACATTTGAAGATGTTTACAAAGAACCCGAAATGGTTTTATCATTTATTTCTAATGAAAATAATTCTTTAAAAAAATTAGATGCTGAAATGAATTTAATAAACAGCGATTAAGAACAGATAACAAAATAAAAGACAATCCCCTCCGCCATTTGGCGGACGGGATTTTAATCTATGGTACCAGAGGCCGGACTCGAACCGGCACGTCCCAAAGGGACATCGGATTTTAAGTCCGATGCGTCTACCTATTCCGCCACTCCGGCATAAAATATTAGAGTCTTCGGTATTTTTTGTAGAAACAAAATTTATAATATGAAATATAGGGTATATGGAAATATGGATATAGGGACTTATGTGCTGTATGGGGGGTTGTACTTATTTTTCTAATTCTTATTACCCTATACACCTATTTCCCTATTTCCTTTATTATTGAAGGATTCCATTATTTTTACTGAAGAACCAAATATTATAATGGAGGCGGCACCCGGATTTGAACCGAGGAATAGGGATTTTGCAGACCCCTGCCTTACCACTTGGCTATACCGCCAGTAAATTAATTACAAAGAATGGAGCGGGAAACGGGACTCGGACCCGCGACAACTACCTTGGCAAGGTAGGGCTCTACCACTGAGCTATTCCCGCACCGACTTATCAGAGTTAAATTTCTTTTGTATCGCCTTTATGTCAAGAATTTTCTCAACATCCTGCGAAAATATCTGAGCGGAAAACTTCTCTATAGTTGTGTCTTTTTCTTTCCACACATCAGGATATAATCCCGCCTTCAAACAGGTATGTTTCAGAAAGGTTTCAACATCCCATCCTTCCTCTTCTGCAACCTGAGGCAACAGCAATCCCTGATAAAATCCTTTTTTTATAAGCAATCCATCTCTGCCAATTTCTATTTCAGAAATATCTTTTACTTTTTTCAGAGGTGTTAATACAGAAATTTCTATATTTAAATATTTAAATTCCTCTTTTTCTAAAGATGGAAACCTGGGGTCTTCAAATGCAGAAGCAATTGCCATTCTCTGAATAGTTTCTAAAAGTGGAGCAATTCCAACAATATAACCGATACAGCCCCGTAATTGACTGTGCTTGTGTAGAGTAACAAAAGCGCCTCTTTTTTCATGAAATATTCTGTCTTCAAAATTATATTTTGGCAATTTCTTGCCAGACAATTTTGCATGAACGGTCTCTTTTACAACAGCGAGTAAAATCTGCTGCTGCCTATCATCTAATCCTAAATCTATACTTGATTTTCTTGTCATTTTATTCCTTTATTTGATGCATCATGCTAAAGGCAGATCCCGATTATATCGGGAGAAAAACGCCCCAGTGAAATAATCCCGATATATCGGGACACAGAGCAGACTGATAAAGCTAAATTCCACAGATTTATTTAAACTAAAAGAACTCTATATTAATTCTATTTCATTGTTATAATTTTTTCTTTGTGTTCTTAGTGCTCCTTGTGTTTAATGTTTTTAATAAAAAATTGCTGAGAGATATCCAACAACCTGAGAGTAATCTCCAAATATCATTCCAGAATGACTGTAGTTTAGAATATCAGCATTATCAATCCCAAACTTCTTTGCCAACAGAATTCCCGTCTCTACACACCCAAATCCACATGCTTCTGCTTTTCCAGAACGGATATATTTATCTAACAGCTCTGCATCCATCTTCTTTACAGCATCAATCACTTTATCATCTAACACTTTGGCAGTCTCTGCACTATGATAATGTGACAAATCTGTGCTGATTACAAATAGAATTTTCTTGTTTAAACCTTTGAAGGTTTGATAGAGAATCTCTGTCAAGTTCTCACTGATTTTTAGTGATTGGTATCCAATAAGTATTGGTACTAATTTGAATTCAACCAGAGCAGTTTGCAAAAACGGTAACTGAACTTCTAAAGAATGCTCACTTCTATGTGCCATTTCTGAATAGCCAATAACATCACTTTTCAACAATTCTTCTACGATTTCCTTATCAACTGGAATATTCCCTAAAGGTGTTTGATAAAAATCACAATCACAAACAGACACAGAAAATTCTATAGGATTGTGAGAAGGTGCTATTACGATTACAGTGTCAAAATTCTTTCCTTTCAAACATTTGTAGCCATAAGCAGCAGTTTGGCCAGAAAAAACATAACCAGCATGAGGTGAAATTATCGCAAAAACATTTTCGTATTTCTTCTCTAATTTGACATTGTTAAAATAACTATCTATTTCCGTTTTTAGCTTATGCGGATTTGCTGTATAGAATTGACCTGCAACTACTGGCTTTCTAATTTTATTAATCATTTTGCCTCCTTATTACTAAATAATATCATGAGATCTGCAAAATAGATAAATTTATTTTTTTATGAGATATTATAAGAAACTTTTGATTAACCTCAACCTCTATCCCCGCGGACGCGGGGACCTTCTCCTACAAGGAGAAGGAGAACTTATGCCTCCTCTCCTTTTAGGAGAGGATTGAGGTAAGGTTAAAAAAACCTCATTTTGCATATCTCATCTAAATAATATCAAGTGATGATAATTACATCACAAAACTTTTAATACTTCAAGATAGGTTCTTTATTAAAATAACATGCCATAATCTTTCCTGCCAAAGAAGCTGCAGCATTGGCTCCGGAACCACCATTTTCAATAAAAACTACAACTGTTATTTCAGGATTTGGCAATGGTGCAATAGCAGCAAACCAGGCATGAGTATCACCTTTATAATTTTCTGCTGAACCTGTTTTACCGCCAACTCTAATCCCTTTGACGCGAGCCTTGCCACCGGTTCTTCCTTTGGCATTAACAGCCTCATCCAATGCCAACATGAGAAATTCTAATACCTCTTGACTTATCGATAGATTAACTTCATTGTATTCAACCTTTTCTTTTTTGCCTTCAGAAAGATAATAGTCAAGAAAATGAGGCTGAAGCAAAATTCCACCATGGGCAATAGCTGAATAAAACCGAGCAATAGAAAGGGGAGTTACTAAAACTTCTCCCTGCCCTATTGCTAAATTAAGAAGATTGCCTCGCGTCCAGCCAAATTCGCTGTAATTTTCATCATACCAGTATGAAGTGGGGAAAAATCCTTTCCGCTCACTTGCGATGTCAATTCCAGTCTTACAAGTTAGTTCGCAATCATCAACAAACTTTTTGAAATCATCAAGGTCTATCATTTCAGCTAATTTATAGAAGTAAGTGTCACACGATTCTCTGATTGCGTCAAGCATATTTACTGGTCCATGCCCCTTTTTCTTCCAGCATCCAAAAAACCTGCCTCCGTATTCTAAACCACCCTTGCAATCTACAAGAATTTCATACGGATTCACAAGTTTTTTTTCAAGTATATAAGCAGCAACTACTAACTTAAAAATTGAGCCTGGCGGATATGTAGCATTACAGAGTTTATTAATAAGAGGTTTATTCTTATCATTTACTATACTATTCCAATATTCATAATTCATACCGGAAACGAACATATTTTGATTATAATAAGGCGTGCTTGCTGAAGCAATGATACCACCAGTCTTGCAGTCCATAACAACCGCTGCACTGGATAAATCTTCTGGAAGCAAACCTGTCAACTCTTTTTGCAAATCAATATCAACAGTAAGAACCAAATCTTTGCCAGCTGTGGGCGCTTTGGAAAGGTCTCCCTTTATTAATTCTAATGAATTTCCCGTTGCATCAACTTGAATAATATCATATCCTTTTTTACCCTTTAATTTCTTTTCATAAAACTTTTCCAAACCCACTTTGCCGACATAATCAGTCTTATCATATTCATCTTCTTTCATAAGGTTATATTCTTCTTTAGATATTTTACCAACATATCCTAAAAAATGATTATGATAAAGATAATTTCTTCTGCTTTCTGATTTCACTATAATTGAAGGGAAAAAATCAATATTTTCTTCAAACTTGATAGCAGTTGCCAAGCTAATATTTTCATCAATCAGTATCGGAGCAAATTTCCTGAAACGATTTTGATAAATTATACTAAGCACCCTGTCTTTAGTTATAGATAAATTCTTGGCTAAAAAATCAGCTAACCTGTCCTTATCCTTTATTTTTTCAATATTTATGTAAACTGATAATGAAGGTATATTTTCTAAGCAGGGCTGGAGATTTCTATCATAAATAATTCCTCGTTTAGAACACTTCTTTATAATTCTAAAATAATTCTTTTCAGCAATTTCTTTATAATTTTTCCCCTCTATTACCTGAATCTTAAATAAAGAATAAAGAAGAATTACAAAAATGCCAATAACCAAACAAAAAATATAATCCGCTTTTTTAAATGTTTTAAATATCATTCTAAGCTTTTCATAGAAATCTTTAAATTATCAATAAAAAATAAAACTATTATGATAATGCAAGAATAAACTGTGTTGTATAATATAAGACCGAAAATTCTTAGAAAGGGCAAGACTTGATTTGCATTGAAAATTAAAAAAATCAAATCTTTCATAAAGAAATAAAACAAGTTAACAATAAATAGGATTAATAATAAAAGAATTTTTTGTTCTCCCCGATTTAATTGGGGATTAATCTTTGATTTCATTTCACCTAATAAAAAAGCGATGAGAACAAACAATAAAGTTGATATACCAAAAGTAGTAGGGCTATTAATATCTAATAGAGCGCCCAGAAGAAAACCAAGAATTAGACCTGTTATATTACTTCTTATCAAACTATAATATATCACAACAGGGAGCAAGAGATTTGGCACAGTACTAAATAATCCTAAGTTAGCAGAATAAAAATATTGGAAATAAACCATAATGACAGAAATAATTATAAGCCTAATCATTTGTTTTCTCCCAAGTCCCGTTAGAGATATCTCTAACGGGATGAACCAGGCAGATAGGGGTAAGTTCACCCTGCTGCCCTTGTGGATTATCCATCATAATTTTTTCTAATAATTTTGAATCTATTCCGGAAGATTTTCCAATCACCCAGGACCCTCCAATATTATTGATATCCATTATTGCGGTTTCATTTCCTGTAATTGATTTTATCTTATTACAGATTTCATTTGCATACAATGGACCTTTAATTACAGTCTTATCATAAGGAGGAACGGGTGATGTATGTGCAGCATCAATCATAGCTGCTTGCTTACCTGCAACTTTGTAGAAAATTCCTCTTTTGCCAATGAATTTACACAAAAACCCAATAATCGCGGCAATAATTATTCTTAAATGCCCACACTCATCTATTGCACATTGCATACTTGTTTTTGCCCGAAGCCCAATACCGTAGCTTGTCTTTTTCACTCCACGCCAAAGTAATCTCGCCAGTAAGCCAACTTTTATTTTGTCTTCCCTGATTGCTCTGCCTTGAGTAATAGCAACGGGACTTTCACTAAGAACAATTATATCGTTCTTTTTTCTAATTCCATTAGTATATTGTAAAACAATTTCAATAATATCATCATTAGAAGTGAGTATCTTCGTTTTTATTGGCTGTCGGGCAAAAATTATACTATCTATAATTTTTTTTGAGATATTATTTCTCATAGCCTAAGATAATTGCAACTTCTTCAACCTTTGCAAGATCTACAAATGGTTTTATTTCAGCTTTTTTAAAAAGTCCGCCACTTGTCTGCTCAATATTTATAATCTTGCCAAAAGAAATCTCTGGAGGATAAATTGAACTCAATTCTGAGGTAACTATCTCATCATCTAATTGTACATCGCAACCGACTTTTATCTTCTGTAAATAGATCCTCCCATCAAAATTTGTTTCAACTATTCCATGAATTCTACTCCTGCTGTCCAGTGCACCCATACGGAAATATCTACTGCCGAATGTTTGAACTACTGAATAATCTGGATAAACAGCTATAATTTTCCCTACTAACCCATCAATAGAAATGACTGGTAAATTAATTTCACCATTTTTATTTTTCCCTGTATCAATTATCAGAGTTTCATAATTAAGAAAAGAGCCTGTTCCTAAAACTCTTGAAACTTCAACTTGAAACTTCTTTTTATCCTGTATATCTAAAAGATTAGATAGTCTCTCATCTCTTAAAATCTCTTCTTTGTAGTGTCTATTTTTAGATTGTAATAAAAACAGCTCAGCCTGTAAATCTTTATTCTTCTGGGAAAGTTTTGAAAGGCTTTTTAAATACGATATACTTGCAGTAAAAGGTAGGAAGAAATGTCTTCCGATAAACCGCGCTTTTGATATTCTATTCTCATTAGTGCCAGCTATAAAGATTATAGATATAATTAGAAATATTACAAAAATTACATTTTTTCTACTAAACATTTTTGTCTGCTCTTCTTAAATACTTTTGAATTTGGAGTTAGATTCTAATATTGAATTCTTACAAATTTAATTAAAAAATTAGATAGTTAAGATTTTTTGTCAAATATAATGTAAATGCTCTATTTCTATTTTGTAATTGGAAACCTGTCTTTTCAAGAGATTCTTTAACTCAAGTTTTGATGCATTTGTTTAGATATTAAATAGATTAAGCAATTACACTTTTATCTCACCAAAATCATTTTCCTTGTTACCGCATTGTTCCTATATAGAAGCTTATAAAAATACACCCCACTCGGCACTTTCTTCCCATCCTCATCCGTTCCATCCCACACTATATCTGTCTTAACCCAGAAGTTATCTCTTTTACCGTTGTATGTTTTGATAAGTTGTCCCCTTGCATTGTAGATTGATAATTTGTAATCCTTTATTCTTTCATAGTCTGCAGAAATAAATGTTATAGTGGTAGATGAACTAAACGGGTTAGGCTTATTCTGAAAAAGATATAATTTGTTTATAAATGATGTATCAGGTTCATCTATTCCTTGTCCTTGCCATTCATAAGCTCCCATATCTATTGTATCATTGAATATTCTCGGATTACCTGCTAAATCATAAGGTGGTAAGTTTAGACCAGTAGTATCAGGAGTGCCAGCATCTATGCAGGGAGAACCTTGAAGTAATTGATAGTTATTATTGAGTGTATCTACAAATATCGGATCTTCATCTATGTTGCCTTCTAACCATTTTATTGTGCCATTGTTGTTGGTATTTATTGCATATATACTATCTTCAATATTTGTGTATGAGATAGTAACTGTATTGGGGTCACCCTGATAGTAAAACCAGATTTCATCTTCCGCAGGATTCCGTAAAATACAATTGATGAGAGTTACATTTGTGCGCCATGTTTGATTTATTACCCCTTTTGAACAATTTGAATTGTCACATATTGTGCAATTTATTAAGATTGGTCCTTTATCATAAAATCCGTTATATACACCAATCCCACTGGTTTCAAAATCATTATTATTAACTATTTTTGTGTTAATCAATATAGGATTGGATTGTGCCACACAGCTGATTGCTCCGAATCCACTCTCTTCAGGATTAATGTTATTATCTTCTATTATACAATTAATAAACACAGGGTTACTGTTAGAATATATTGAAATTGGTTCGTCATCTAAAAGCATAGAAGGATCTCCTTTTATTTTTACATTGTCAAATATTGGATTGCAGTAATATTGACAAAAAATACTTGTTCCCATATCAGCAAGGTTATCCTTAATAGTAACATTTTTTATTATTGGATTGGAGTTATTGCTAATATACATTGCACCACCAATTCGCGAATTACCATTTTGTAAAGTTAGATTTTCTATTGAAAAATAACTATCACCAAAAATACATTTTATAAGTGATGATAAATCTTCAGCATCTAAAATGGTACTTTCTTCACCCTCTCCGATTAAAGATACATAACTGCGGCAATTCAAATTAAACTTTTCGCTGGTCAATGAAGGGGAATAATACCCATTTGCTAAATGAATTGTATTGGGATTAGTACTGTCCGAGGCAACTTTTAATAAGGCATAGGAGATGTTTTTCAGTGGTTCCGCAGAAGTTAATCCACTGTTTGTATTATCACCTTCTGGGCTGACATACAAGTCCTTATTAATTGGTTCAATTCTGGCATGAAGAATATCTATTGTATAAATATTACTTGGATAACCAGCAATAAAGTCAATTGTAGGCTCCATTACAGTAAATGTATCAACAATTATATCCAATGGTGGAGATTCCAAAGAATACAAATCACTCCCATTACCTGCATAATTTTCATAAATATTGCAACGGTTTGAACTGTTAAAATTGGCGGTTGAATTCTCTCTAAGTAAAATGCCCCCACCAGCACCAAAAGCATGATTATAACAAATTGTTACGCCAATTAGATTAATACTGGCATTATAACACTCCAATCCTGCTCCACTTGCTCCAGTATTATTTTTAATAACACATCTTTTAATATTTGGATCAGCATACTTACAGAATATCCCCCCACCCCTTTGAGCTTGAAGATAATATGTTCCTGTTCCATTCTGGATAGTGAAACCGCATAAAACTGCTGTTGTGTCCTCTCCGCTTTCAAAGGTTACAACACTTCCATTCTGGTTGCCATCAATTATAGTTGAATCAATATAGGAATTATTTTGAGTAAT
>JAYEOL010000038.1 GCA_034722995.1 Candidatus Cloacimonadota bacterium
TTCTGAAAATCTTATTAGTTAATCCTTCAGTAAGATGATATAGAGGAAGGTAATTTCTTTTTGACCAGAAATTTTCTTCTGATTTGGAACCAACAAATTCAAAATCTGGATGAAGCATACAAAGTCTATTATAATAATATTTTAATCTGCCAAGAACTATAATTTCTTTTCCTGCTTCAAACTGCTTTTCTAACCAGGGTGTGGTTTTAAACCAAATACAAGTTAGATAACCTGAACCATCTGATATTATTAGCTGAAATCTTGCACTTTTATACTTAGATATATAGCCATACGAAACAATTTTTGCTCTTACACTGGCAATATCATTAATTTTCAGGTCAACAATTCGTTTATTAGTTATCTTGTTAACATAATCTTTTGGAAAGTAAAATAGAATATCTTTTACTGTATGTATTCCTAAATGATGCAGTAGCTTGGCTCGTTTTGGTCCTACCCCTTTGACATATTGAATATTATTCTGAAGATTAAAAGTCAAAAAATCTCCTAAAATAGTTAAATCGGTTAAATCAGTTAAATCAGTTCAACCAGTTACCAGTTCAACCAGTTCAACTAAATTTACTATCTTATTACTGCGAATTTTCCAGTGATATGCACATCATCAAATTCAGAGGAAAGCACATAAAAATAAATTCCACTGGCTACAGGTTTATTGGCTTGATTTTTTCCATCCCAGCAAAATCTAAAGCGGTCAGATTCCTTCACGATAGTTATCAATTCTCCCGCTAAATTATAAATATATAACAAATTATTTCCAGGAGGAAGTTCCTCGTTCGGATAAGATTTAAAATAAATTTTATTATGTATTGAAGTTATAAAGGGATTTGGAAATACATTAACTTTTTCAACAATATGAGATTGAGTTATATCTTTATGACTTGCGCCAATATTAAAACTGCAAAGACCTTCGGTGGTGCCAACAAACAATTCACCTGAATAGGAATTATACGCAAAAGATAGAACGACATCACTACATAAATCACTATTCTCTGTATTAAAATTAGTAAAATAATAATTATTCGGGTCAAGGACTGAGATTCCACCGCCATTAGTTGCAATCCATTTTCTACCGTGTGGATCTACAAAGACTGCATTAACTTGATTAGTTTTTCCAGAGCCCATTCTTGATTCAGGATTTCCTTCATCATCATACCAATAGTATATCCAGGGCTGCCACGAGGTTCCATTCCAATAGTATTGTCTTACATTTTCAGTAAGACCGCATGTAAATTTATACCAATCATCCCAATCATCATCATACATATAAAGACCATCACCACCTGTCCATATATAATCCCCATAATCAGTTCTTTGTATCTCAATGTTCATAAAAGGGCCTTCAAAAGTGGGATTTCCATTTGGTATTTGACACTGACCTGTTACTGGAAAACCCTCACCTTCCCAAAATCTAATACCACTATAATATGCACCAAGCCAGATATTATCAGGTAATATTAAAATTGAAAGTGGATCCTGCACACCATTATTTGGATGCGAACTTGGAATAAAAGCATCAAAACCATAAACAGTATCATCAGTTACTACAATTTTAATATTTGTGTTATAATCTCCAATCCAAACATTTCCAACAAAGTCGTGAGTAATGAATGAAATTGTATTTTCATCAATAATTCCCGGCACATCGCAAGTAGGACTAGCAGTTATTGACTCCCAAAATTCGGTTGTATCCTCATAATTTGTGATACGGGTTATTCCTCTATTCCAATCCCCTATCCATATTCTACCTTGAAGGTCTTCTGTCATCCATAATGATTTATTTCCAACCAACTTGCTGTTACTATTATTGTATATCTTCCAATTTTCATTATCATAAACAGATATTCCTCTAACACCTTTTGCACTTCCACCGATAATACCACTGCCACTCCAAAGTCTTTGATTGCTATCAAACATAAGTGTAGAAAAAAAGTTAAAACCAGGACAATTGCGTTTATAGTTACACCATGTTGAATCATTCTCAAATTGATAGATATCATTACCCCAGGAAGCAACCCAGATATTTCCATATTCATCCATTTTTATATCAGAAATTTGGTTAAATAAAGAATCATCTTCATTCCAAACTTTGTAATCATCAGGATTTAATAAATTATATCTACCAACTCCTTTTGCATTATCATATCTTTGGTCTGTCTCACTCCACTTTCCAAATCCAACCCAAACGGTAGAATCATCAGTAGCTAAAATTGAAGAAATCTTTCTTGTTGGCAAATTATATGTAAATTCATTAAATTCTAATGAATCCGAATATATTTTATTAATTATAGCAAAACCATCTTCTGTTCCAAAATAAATTTTACCATCATAATAATCAATACATGCTATTTTTTCTTCTGCAAAAGGATAACCTGTTGTATTATTATTAATATGATGCCAGTTATCTGGCAATATCATTTCATCATAATCTGTTATAGTATAATCCAGTCCTTGATTTGTGCCAACCCAAATTCTATTTGAATCGTCAAAAGTTATACAGTTTACATTATTATCAGATAACCATCCAGAACCATCTTCTTTATAGATAAATGTTTTCTTAAATGCCGGATTTTCATCTTCCATAATTTCAAACATGGTTAAACCTTCATCAGTTCCAAGGAAAATATACCTATCATTATCATCAATATCATTTGTGTAACTACCAACAACACCCTGATTTTCCTGATATGGCTTAAGAAATTTTCCATCTTTATAACGAGAAATTCCTTCAAGAAAAGTACCAAACCAGAATTCATCAATTGAAGGAATATAATGAACTGAACGAACTTCATTTTTACTCAACCCATCACTTCTTACTAATGTTGAAAATGTTAAATCCTTCTTATTGAAGATACCAATTCCTCCCCAAGTTGCGGCAATGACAGAATCACCTTTGCAAAAAATTTGATGAATATATGTAGTATTAGTATATGTCTTCCAATTTGAAAGATATATATCCTCAGCTTGATATCCATAAAGAATATTTGAACAGAAGATAAGTAATATAACGACAATCCTCTTTTTCATTTGAAAAACTCTTTTTTAATGATATTATAGAAAATAATAAAAATCATTAAACCCAAAATAACTAAAACGCTGAAAAGAATTCTCTTGTCCACTAATAAAAAACCCATAGAGATAATACCAAATAAAAAAGTCAAAAAATATCCAATAAAAACTACTGTTTTATATGGTAGACCTAATTCTAACATTTTATGATGCAAATGATTTTTATCTGCCTGAAATAAACTATTAGATGTTTTCAATCTGCGAATGATTGACAGAAATGTATCAATCAATGGGAGAGATAAAACAATTATAGGAATCAACATTGTCATTGCTGTTGTCCCTTTAAACTGGGTATTACCAGCAACTGAAAGTGCCGCTATATTAAATCCTAAATAAAGGCTTCCAGCGTCGCCTAAAAATATCTTAGCTGGATAAAAATTATATTTAAGAAAAGCCAGACAGCTTCCAAATAATCCAAATGCAAAATATGCAACAAACGTATTAGAACAAACTATACTCGCAAAACCTAATATCAGTGAAACGATTGCGATGATACCTGTTGCCAGACCATCAAGACCATCAATCAAATTAATTGAGTTTATTATAAGTAAAAACCAGATTATTGTAAGGGGAATAGACAAAGGTCCTACAGTTATAGATGGACCAAATGGATTAGTAATTAGCTCAATCTTAAATCCAAGAATGGTCATAAATAAAACAATAATTATTTCTACAAGAATTTTCTGCCAAGCATGCAAGTCAAATATATCATCTAAAAGGCCTAAAACAAAAACTATAATCCCTCCACCGATTAGTCCGATAAAAAGATTATTAAATTCATTTCTGCCTAAAAGAAGAAGAACAATCTGAGTGATACACAATCCCACCAACAGCGAGAATCCTCCACTTTTCGGTGTAGGAACTTTATGAATACTTCTTTCCCTTGGATAATCAATAATACCAAATTTATTAGACAGTTTGCAATTTAATGGAACTATAAAATATGTAATTAAAAATGAAATGAGAAATACTCCAATATAAATCATAATTTTGATTGATATAAGTTAATATATAAGTTTTTATAACTTTCTATAAATCTGTTTAAAGCAAACTTTTCTCTAACAAGTTTAAGACTATTTTTACCCATTTCATCTCTCTTTCTATCGTGTTTAGAAATCCATAAAACATTTTTAATAAATGAATCCTTGTTGCCAATTTTTACTAAAAAGCCATTATAACCATTTTTTACAAGTTCATTATTTCCTTTTATATCTGAGGCAATTATTGGCAATCCCGCAGACATTGCTTCAAGAATAGATAGGGATAAACCTTCCCATAATGAATACAAAATAAATACATCAAAAAAGGCAAGCCAATCTGCAACATTTGATTTCCAGCCGGGAAGCAAAATTTCCGCTGATAAATTTCTCGCTCTTACCATTCTTTTTGCATCTTCCCATAATTCGCCATCTCCAATAAAAACAAATTTTATCTTATCATTTGCTTCAACAATTTCTATGGCAATCTTTATTATACTTATGATGTTTTTTTGTTTAGAAAATCTGCTCACAGAACCAAATATCTTATCATCTTTATGAAAACCAAACTCATTTCTAAAAATTTCTGACAGTGGACTTGTTTCATCAATTCCATTATATATAGTTAGAATTTTTTTCTCAGGAATTATATGTTTTTCTATAGCAAGTTGTCTTTCAGTCTTATTTACAGAAATGGTTCTTTTACAAAAGAAAGCTGCAATTTTTTCTAATAGTTCAAAAAAAATCTGCTTTGGTAAAGGTTGAAACGGGTTAAAAGGAAAACCATGAATCGTATGTATTACAACTTTAATACCTGCAAATCTTGCTGAAATTCTACCAATAAAACCTGTTTTTGAAGAGTGAGTATGGACAATATCAAATTTTCCCATTCTACATATTTTATAAATTTTGACTAAAACAAATAAGTCTTTTAGGCTTATTTTACGGACAAGCCCAGAAATTTGATAATGTTTTATTTTTAACTCTTTTAACTTATTAACTAAGGGTCCATCAGGAGCAGAAATTACTGAAGATTCAAATTCATCGGAATCTAAATTTGTAATCAAATTAAGCATCACATTTTGCACGCCTGAAAGCAAAGGTAAAAGTTGAATATGAAGTATCTTAATTCGTTTCATAAATATTATCTAAATTTTTGGAAAGTTCATAAGTTAAATTCCTTCTTTCATATTTCAGGTAATCTTTGGAATCTAATCTAAAATGAGTATTTAATAGACCAGATTTGTATAAATTTAGTAATTTTAAAATATTTTCCATAATCAAATTTTCCTCATCAATTTCTGAAATGAAACCAGCATCATTTTCTCTAATAATTTTTGCTGCTTCTCCATTTCGTGGTATCATAGCTAATATCGGCTTTCTTGCAGCCAAATACTCAAAAATCTTTGCCGGTAATATTATCTCACTGTCTTTCTTGGCAATAAAAAGCATAAGAAAATCACTCTGAATTAAATATTTCACACTTTCCTTATGAGTTACTTGTGAAATAACAGAAAGAATACTTTCTAGCCTTTTATTTTCTAACATTTGTATTATATCTTTAAAATAATTTCCTACAAATCTAAATTCAATATTTGTGGGCAAAAGATTTTTATTCAACATCTTCTCCAATACTTTAAGAAAGTAATATGGGGTTCTTTCACCATAAAATCCACCAGTATATGTAAAAATAATTTTATCATTTTCTTTGGAACACTTTTGGTCAAAATCTTCTCTATCCCATCCATTATATATCACCTTAAATTTAGACTTCTCTATTTCTGAATAAAGAGAAAGAACCTTATCTTTAGTAAACTCAGTGTTAACAGTTATAATTCTTGCAAATTTAAGCATTTTCCGTTCCCAATAAATTGAAAATTTTCTATGCCAACTTGAAAAATAAGTTATATCTGGTTTTCCAATCCATAAATCTCTATAATCAATTATCAAAGGCAGATTAAATTTTTTTGCAAGTTTATATCCAACTATGGCAGAAGAATATGGACTTATGGTTACAAAAATAGCTTTAATATCTTTATTTTTTATTAATTGTGAACCTTTTTTAAGGGCAAATGGTATCCAGCCAATTTTTGAATCAATAGGAAATATTTCCCGATAGAATTTCCGTATTATTTGTGAGGCCTGTGTATAAATCCTTTTATTTTTTCTCCTATATTTTCTTGCTCTTTCAACAAAACAAAGCATTCGCATTAAATCTAAGGAATTAACACGATGCAACTGAATATTTGGTATTTCAGCTAATAAAGAAAAATCATAAGCTACATATTCAATGTTTTTAACAGAAATTACAATGGGTTCCCATCCAAACTCAGGAAGATACTTGGCAAATTTTTGCGCTCTTTGGACCCCTGGTCCACCTAATGGTGGAAAGAAATATGAAATAAAAAGGATTTGTTTCAACTTATTCAATGTACGCTCATTTTATTTTTTTGCAAGAGTTCCAAAATTCTTTGACTTGCCTTACCGTCTCCATATGGATTTATTGCATTTGCCATTTTATCATAAGCCTTTTTATTTCTAATTAGCTCTTCCACATTTGAGAAGATTCTTTCAGGCTGAGTTCCAACTAATTTTGAAACCCCAGAATTTACACCTTCCATACGCTCTGTCTTCTCTCTCATAACAAGTACTGGTTTTTCAAAAACTGGTGCTTCCTCCTGTATTCCACCTGAATCAGTTAATATTAAGTAGCTCTTCGCAACAAGGGATATAAATTCAATATAATTCAATGTAGGTAATAAAACAATATTTTCCACACCAGACAATAAAGATGTAACGACATTTTTTATATTAGGATTTTTATGAATAGGATAAATGACTTTATACTCAGGAAATTCTTGTGAAACTTTAATTAGCGCCTTACAAATATTTTTTATGCCTTCTCCGAAATTTTCTCTGCGGTGAGCTGTAACTAATATAATTTTTTCATTATTACTGAAGCCTAACTTTAGTAGTTGCTTCTCCAATTTATCTTTATGACTTTCTTTTATTAGAAATAAAGTATCTATTCCTGTATTTCCTGTAACAAATATTTTATCAGGACTTATACCTTCTCTTATCAAATTTTCTTTATTATTTTCAGTTGGGGCAAAACAGAAATCCGCCATTACATCCACCAAATGTCTGTTTATTTCTTCTGGAAACGGTTGATATTTATCATAGGTTCGCAAACCTGCTTCTATATGACCAATTGAGATTTTATGATAAAAAGCAGATAATGCACCAGTAAAAGTACTTGTTGTATCTCCCTGCACCAACACAAATTCTGGTTGTTCTTGTTTCAATATCTTACTAATAGAAATTAAACAAGATGCTGTCAATGCAGATAATTTCTGATCCTCTCTCATTATATTAAGATTATAATCAGGTTGTAATTTAAAAAAGTTTAAAGCCTGCTTGAGCATGGTTTTATGTTGACCGGTAACAATCAATTTATATTCAAAAGAGTTACTATATTCTGCTTCAATTAGTTTAATAATTGGAAAGACTTTTATTACCTCCGGTCTAGTACCAATGATTACAGCTATCTTTTTTTTTCTATCGGCTTTTTTTCTATATAAATTATTTCGCATTTTCTTCTATTCCAATAAGATTTATTATTATATTATCTCTCACTAATCACATTTCTATACATCTCAAGAGTTTGTTTGGCAATTTTATCCCAAAGGAAATTATCTTTTATATGATTCTTTAGTTGGTCATCTTTTATTTTATTCAACGACTTTACAATACCTTGATGTATAGAATCTATTGAATATGGGTCTACATATTCTACCATATTTTCAAAGTAATCTTTTGTTCCTCCATATTTTGTAATCACAATTTTAGCACCAGCTAAAGCGGCTTCCATTGCAGAAATTCCTGGGGTTTCATATCTTCCAGGAAGAATAAAGGTGTCGCAAGCCGTATAGGCAGATGCAAGAATAGGATCGTCATGCCTTAACCCTTTAATTACAATCAAATTCTTATTCTTTTTCGCCTCTTCAAGACAAATTTCGCTCTCCTTTGTATTTGCCACATCGCCTATAATTACTGCAGGATGGTCTATTATTTCTAAGACTTTTATTAAAGATAAGACATTTTTGCGTTGGCCCCCAATGTGTCCAACATACAAAACAAAATCTTTTATGCCATATTTCTTTTCAAATATATCAGGATTGGCATTAGCAAAACGCTCCTCAACTCCGTTATGTATTACTTTTATCTTTTTAGAATTTATTCCTAAGCCTTTTGAAATAAGTTGAGCTTCTGCTTCTGTATTAGGCAAAACCTTTTCTGACCATTCGCATATCTGTTTTGGTATACTGTAATCAGAATATGTTCTTTTAAATAGTTTATAAAATGGTTTTTCAAAATTTTGATAAATCCTTAACAAAGTGGGAGAATGCCTACTAAAGAAGATCGGATTAATTACAAATTTAATCCCATAATGCTTTAAATTTTTTGCTAACGAATATGTTGCAATATTTGCTGCAAAAAGATGCACTAAATCGGCATTTAAGATATCTAAATTTACATCCCATGGATTAAAATATTGGGCTTCTACTCCTAATTTATTAAGTTCTTTTTTAATCTCAACCAATTCATAGCTTGGGCCTCCACGAATAAGCATTATAGATTGATAACTTGCTAAAATTATTTTCATCTTCTTTACCACCGATTCACCCCGTGTAATATAAAGTGGTTCTTAAAGGGCAATATAAAAAGCTTGGGAGATGCGATATAAAATACTATGGCTATATTACTCTCCAGCAGTTATTACACGGGGTAAACACCGAACTTCACCGAAAATTATTTATTGATTTTTCCATTGGTGTAATTTTCCTCGTATGAATTCTAAATCATATAAAAAATCTCTCCAGCTAAACCGTCGTATGTGATTAATATCTTGGGGTAACGATATAATTTCATCTTTTTTGTGCCACTCTAAATTCCTTAGATCTATTTCTGGACTTATCTGAGTTATAGAATTTCCAAATTTAGCACTTGAAATGCGCAACCAGAAATCATTTGAGAAATTATTGCTTTCAATAACTATTTTCTCATTTTCTAATATCGCGTTAAATTTAACTTTATTTCTCTTTTTCCACCAATTGTATAATCCGGCAAAATCAAATTTTTTAATAGAGTGTTCATTAATGAATTTGAATATCCTGTCAAAGATATCAAATTTTTTATGCGATGGATGATGATAAAAAATTATGGGCTCACAGAGTTTAATCTTTTGAACAATAACATTCTTATAATATTGCCACATCTCTTCATCTGTACAATGCGCCCTTCTTAATCTACCAATACTGATTGGATGAATCGGAATTTGCAAAACTTTTGAAAATCTGTTTTCTATGTATGGGAAAAAAGGTAAATCATCATAACTAAGAGAAAATTCAGATGAATATTGAAAGTTTGCATCTTCAATAGCTTTACCAAGATTGTAATTCCATTCTCCATAAGGAGAAACGAAACCAATTGGTTTAATCCCATATTTTTCTAAAATTTTCTGACCCTTTTCCAGATTCTTTCGATTATTATCATAATCTTTAAAGACACGATGTCTATAGCAATGCAGTCCAATTTCCTGATTCTGCATATTTTTGAAATCAGCTAACCATTGCATTGATGTTTTTGTTTCAACAAACCAACTGCCAGGAATTTCATTTTTTTTACAAATCTTATACAATGCTTTAGTATCCTTCTGCTTACAAAAGTCAGTATCAACCCTAAATGAAAAGATATTTTTATTTCCTTTAGGGTAATACCATAGTTGGACAAATGGTAATCCTTGAATATGATGTAAATATTCTAAAGAAATTCTAACAATTCTCCTTATTTCTCCTTTGGAAATTTTCGAAACTCTTTCAGATGGTAATTCCTTTCTTTTGAAACAGAATTTTCGGCGAGAGGTTGAAATATCAAGAATAGCTTTATTAACATTAAAGGGCAGTATTAATACAATGCCCTTACCAATTTCTTTTATCTTAATTTTCAATCCATTATCTAAGCTGGTTATATCTCCATCTTTGGGAATAAATCCATTTTGATAAATATCAACTAAACCAACTGCAGAATAAATTGAATTTTTCTCAGGAATTAAAAACTTTATTCTAAACTTTTTCATATTGACATTTAACAACTCTGATGACATTTCTGAATCAACAAGAACTGCACCGCCAGATTTAACATAACCTAAAATATTATCGCGTTGTTTCAAAGAATTAAAGCCGTTAGCAATTAAAGCAGATAAATCTGAGTATTTTATATCACTAAAACAAGAGATTATTTCATACGAAACCCCTTCCTGCTTTAACAAAATTTGCCAACCGGGTTTGCTTGCAGTAAGACCAATTCTTAAATTCATATAACTTTGTTCATCAAAAATTTCAATTCTTCTCTTTTGATACCTATTAACCGAGAAATCGGAATCATACAAGTCAATATTACTAAAATTTTAAAAATGATATTCAAATCTACGATAAACATTAAGGGTAAAAATATTACAATTGAAACAATTAAAGGTAATACTATGATTTTCAAAAATTTAGTATCCAAGAAATTTTTCAATTTATTATTCATTATTAAAAGTACAACAGCTTGATAAATGCCAAGTCCAATCCCCATCCCAGCAGGTCCAAAAATCTTTAATAAAAACCAAGCTGAAGCAAAAAAGACAATAGAACCAATAAAGAGAGAAAAAGTATATACCTTCTCTTGTTTTAGGGCTATTAATGTAAAAGTAAATGCAGAGTTAATCAAAGTTAGCATAAAATAACTCATAATCGTTTGGAAAATCAGCACTGAACTTAAATATTCTTTTCCAAATACCAATAACACTAAATACTTTCCCAACAAAATTCCCAAAAATCCAAATAAAATTACAACAACAACAATCCATTTTAAAGTTTGATTAAAAACATTATTTAGTCTTTCTGGAGTTTTTGTTACGCATTTACTAATTGCAGGAAAGAATGAAAAAGAGAAAACTCTATCTAATATTAAAAACAGAAATACTATTTTAGCAGCAGCACTATAAAAACCAGCTTCTTTTGGAGACATAACAAAACCAAGAAAAATTGGTGGAAGATACAAAGTAATCTGACCAATCAAATTTGCTAACCCTAAGGGAAATGCTTCTAAAAATAATGATTTTATTCTATAAAATGAAAATCTAATCTTTATTTTATTACCTTTTGATACATATATCAAAATAAAAAATAAAGATGTTACTAATCCAGAAACAAACCAGCAATATGGGACATAAATAATATGTTTATTAGTCTTGACGAAAATTAGAATTAAAACGAGATAAAATATCATACCAACCGCTCTTCCAGAAACAAGCAAACCCATCTGCTCTTTAGCTTGAAAATACCAGACCAATAAAAATGCTGTTGGAAATAAGTAAAGCGAATAAGCTAAAATTATACTCCTTAGCTGTGAAGATTTTATAAAAAAACTTATTGCAATTATTATGATAATAACAAAAATTGAGAAAACGAATCTGGTAGAAATAAAATCCCCAACAATTTCGTTATCATCTTTACATTTAATAATTTTTCTTACCCCCAAAATTGGGAGTCCATTGCTACTGATAGTTAAAAAATAACTTAGAAATGCTAAGCCAATACTTATTAAACCAAAATTTGAAGCACCCAAAATTCTGGCTAAATATGCAACAGCTATAAAACCGATTAAACGATTAAATATATCACCAGCAAATAGTGCTGCAACATTTTTTGCCGTTCTCTTTATCTTAGGCATTTTTCTATTATTTTGACTAATTTTTCTTATGTTAAATTAGAAAATGAATGCATCACATTTCTTTATTAAAGAAAATATAACTAATAATTGGCAAGTAAAGAGATGAAGCTTTTATTCAAAATTACCAAGGAACACTTCCTATTTCGTCACAATATTTACAAATTGAGATAGACCATCTCTTGCCTTTTTGCAATCTTAATCGGCAGTCTTTAAATTCTTTGCTATTCCAAATTTTTGATATTGTTTGAGTATTCACATTTCCAAATTTGCATCTTGCATAATAATCATTACAGCAAAGCAAAACCTCTCCTTTCCAGTTAATCACAAGTTGTCCTGAAGGACGTAAGCATGGTCTATTAAGTGTCTTCTTTCTACCAAATATTTCACCTGCTCTATCAAGTTTTACAAAATCTTTATAATTTCGCACAGTAATATGAGCGGGATATTTCTCTGCCAATTCATTCAATAGAGATTTTTCTTTATCATCATAATTAGTTACAAAAAACCGATTTGTCCCATTTTTTACCAGTTTTCTAAACAATTTGTCATCCAAATAATCACCATTTGTAGAGATAAAAATATAAGAATTGGGACATTTTTCTCTCGCATACTTTACTAATTCTGGTAAACGGTTATCTAACAAGGGTTCTCCGTAAAAATGAGGAGAAATGCGTCCGTAAAAACTCATCTCACCAAGTTCATTAATAATCTTTTTCCAAGTTCCGGTTGGCATTATTCCTTTTTCTCTCTGCTTAAAACGATTGCTGTTGAAACAAAAATCACATTTTCGGTTGCAATAAGCATATGTTTCCAAATCAGCGGAGATAAAATCAATATTTTTATATTGCTTTCCTGATCCAATTTCACAAAAAATAAAATACCTAATTCTAATGAAAACTCTAATGAAAAAAATACGAAGATTACACTTATAATATGGAATTAATTTTGTGTGTAAATTTCGTCTGGATATTTCCAATTTTACAAAAAACAGAAAGAAATCTTTGATTTGCTGAAAAATCACAATCATTTTTGCAATTTTATACTAAATATTCACTATATAATAAGTTCCTGATTGACTTACAATGTCTCGTAAAATATTTTCTTATATTAGACATTTTTCAATTATTTCAATCAGTTTCTTTTCTCGTTGATGTTCCGAAAACATCTGTATAATCCGCTGTCTACATAAAAGACCCTTCTTTGTATCCATTCTCATAGCATCAGTAATGACATCTGCAGTCCCCTTCACATCACCATATTCTACAATCCAGCCTGTTTCTCCAATTGCTTGTGGGATACCTCCGACATTAGTTCCAATAGGCAAACATCCACAAAGCATCGCCTCACAAAGTACATTTGGTAACCCCTCTATCCAACTTAGTTGGCAGTATATCTTTGCTCTCTGAAAATAACTTAATAATTCATCTTGTTTAAGTGGTTGAATCAATTCAACATTAGGTGGTGTCTTATCTTCCAATAAATTAATAATATTATTTGTAACACCAACAATTTTAAACTTAAATGAAAGTAACATGGAGGCAATTTTTAACAATATATCTATACCTTTTACCTTTATTCTTAGAGGAGTATCAATATAAGCAACGCTTAGAATATAATCTTCCTTTGATAATCCAGGTTTCCAATGTTCAGAATTAAATCCAAAAGGTATAACTTTAATATTTCCGCCATCATACTTTGCGAGTTTTGTGGCTTTCTTTTTTAACGATATATCAACTGCCAACACATAATCAGCATTTCGGATTGCATATCCCACAAATACCGAACGCCACCAACTGGTCCAAATACCATATCTAATTTCTTTCTCTTTTGCCACATCGAATCCACCAAGTGCTACTATTGTTTTTTTCTTCATAAATTTTGAAAGAAAAACAATTACACCTGCATGAATGGAGGCAAACCAAATGAAAGAGACTCTTACCTTTGGTAAATATCTCAACATCCTTATCAATCCTTTTAAACCTGGAGAAATTATCTTGTATAAAGGAAAATATCGGTTTAAAATTTTATAATCTTTATTTATATAGGTTGCATAAAGAGCAGAACAGAAGAGAATTTTCTTTGATTTTGAATTATTAGAAGATTTCATTAAACAACTCCAATCAGGTTTGTTAGGAGAATTGCGTATTATCTTTTAAATACGAAATGTAATTGTGTTCCTCTATCTTTTTTTAGAGAAATTGAGAATCCAGCTTTGAACATAATAGACTCAATGTCACTTTGAGAAGCACCAAAAAGAGGTAAGACTTCAGTGTGCACTTCGCATTGGACCATTCGCAGTGTTTTATTTTCAAGAATTTTCTCCATTCCTTTGAGAACCAATACTTCTGCCCCTTCTACATCAATTTTGACTACATTTGGCATAAGAAGGGTATCGTTTTCAACCAGAGAATCAGCTTTCCGCACTACAACAGATTTACCTTTTGATTTCAATTGATAGTCTGTTCTTTGAACGAAGCTATGTGTCCCTATATTAGGTGTGTCAGAGGGAAATAGGATTGACTTACCATTAAAGTCACTAAGTGCAAATGACATTGGAACTATATTATTAATTTTATTTAATTGTATGTTTCTCTTCAATAAAGACTGATAAGTTTGTTCGGGTTCAAAAGCGTAGACTACCCCTGCGGGAGTGATATTATATCCAGAAGGGATAGAATAAATTCCAATGTTTGCTCCAACATCCCATATAACATCAGACGGAAAAAGCTCGCTGATAAATTTCTCCATTAACTCTCGTTCTCCACCGCAATTGGCTACATATTCATTCATATAAAATGTTGGTGTCCAAAATCTAAAAATCTGCCCGCCGATGCGCATTTCTGTCTGGCTTTTTAATCGTCCTATACAATTATAGACCCAGCGAACAGGTTTATACAGACCTATTTTTTTTAAATGATCTGCGATTAAAATCTTGTAAATGTTTAAAACCATTTTCCTTGACTTTCTGGATTTTCTAATTCGTTATTGTAGATAGAATTTATGTTTTCCATTAAATCCAAAACTTAATTTTTGTCCCATCTCCAAAGAATTTTTACCAATTCACTTTGCGTATACTGAACATTTTGTTGCCATAAAGATCCAGAGATTTGCTAATTCTGTATCTTTGAAAAACATCTTGAAAGATTGACATCGGACGGGTTACCATATAGAATGAATTGTGTTTGAAAGGTCCAATACAAGTTGAAATTATAATCACACCATCCTTTGTAAGATGAGATTTAATGTTCTTCATAGCAAATCGGAATTTTGTCTCATTGGTAATATGCTGGAGCACATCCATTGCAATAATGAGATTGTATTCTCCTTGTATCGGTGTAGTTGAGACATCAATCTGGAGGAACTTAAAATCAGTAAAACGCTTTTGGAGGCCGTCAAATAGAGTATCAACAATATCAATGCCTGTATATTGCGTTCCACCTGCTTCTATAAAAGGTCTGGAATAATATCCTGTACCGCATCCAACATCAAGTAAAGAAACCTCCCGAAGGTCAATTCCTTCACGATTGCATAATTCAAGCATTAATCTACTGCCTTCGTTGAGAATGCGTTGATTCTCGTCTTGTGATTTAATGCAACTTCCAACTCCACGCAAGTCAAAACCGTATTTTTTGTGGGTGTTTTTCCAAAAATATTCTGCTTTATAATCATGATGTTTAGAATACCTAAACCATTTCAAAAAGACATAAATTCTATTAATCACTACGCGTATTGGATGTTTAAATAATTTAATAAGCTTTTTATTCATATATTTCCTTTATAGTAATTTCTTTTAAATATCAATTTTATTCAAGTAAAAAATATGTTTATTTCTGCGAGGTTGCGAAGTGCAACTTTGAGTTAGGAA
>JAYEOL010000039.1:0-9115 GCA_034722995.1 Candidatus Cloacimonadota bacterium
AATATTCAAAAAAACGCTTTAAAAACCACACATAAGATTTAATTGTTCTGGTACTGTAACCTTTTAATTTTAATTCCTGAAGCACTTTTTTCTCTTCCATTTCTAACCTAAATTGAAAAGAAATATCAAAAATGATAACCTGTCAAGTTTTAAATACTGAATTGCAATAAGTAAATAAGTTCAACTAAATATTCTTTTCAATCTCCTTTTTTGCAAGTGTATCACATTCCTCATTCTCAGGATGTCCATTATGCCCTTTTACCCAATTCCAATTTACAATATGACGAGTGCATAATTCATCCAATCGCTTCCATAATTCCTGATTTTTTACTGGTTCTTTTTTGCTGCTCTTCCAATCTTTCTTTTTCCAGTCCTCAATCCATTCAGTCATTCCCATAACTACATATCGGGAATCAGAAAAAATATCAATTTCGCATTTTTCTTTTATCTGCTCCAATGCTTTTATAACTGCGGTTAGCTCCATAATATTATTTGTTGATTTAGGAGAAAAGCCAGAAATAACCTTCTTATGTTCTTTATATTTCAAAATTGCAGCCCATCCGCCTGGACCTGGATTACCTTTGCAGGAGCCATCGGAAAATATCTGAACTTTTTTTAACATTTTTTTCATAGTTACTCCTATGATTTATTTCGCCACGAATCACCAATCCAATTGGGGACACGAACTCGCATGAACTTTTTATTTTAATATTTAACTTAGTTCGAGATAGTTAGTGTTAGTTTGTGGCTTATATCATCTTCATCCTAAAAATTTCTTTACAATCTATTTGGGAAGTAACTATTTTAGTGTCAAGTTATATTAGGAATGGCTTAAAGGATTAATTCGTATGTGGAGTGCTGAAACGAGTTCTCCAGATTTATCGGGAGAATGAACTTTCAGCATAGAAGTAAATTTTTATGCAATTAATTCATTGATAAATCTAAAAATGGGAAAGTCATAGTAAAGCAATATTTATGGAAAAAACAAAGATAAAAAAAAGAATTGAACTATTAACAAAAGAGATAGAATTTCATAATAAGAAATACTATGTTGAGAATCGTCCTGTTATCTCAGATTATGAATTTGACCAATTGATGCGTGAACTTCAGGAGTTGGAAAATAAGTATCCAGAATTTGCTTTACCTGACTCCCCTACCCAACGAGTTGGCTCTGACATTACAAACGAATTTGAATCAATTCCGCACATTGTGCCAATGCAAAGTTTGAGTAATGCTTACTCTTTTTCGGAGCTAAAAGATTTTTTACTTCGTGTAGAAAAAGGGCTTGGAATATCATCATTAGAATATGTTGTAGAGCAAAAGATAGATGGGGTCAGTATCAACCTGCTTTATGAAAATGGTGTTTTGATTCACGCTTTAACGCGAGGAGATGGAACTGTCGGTGAAAACATTACTAAAAACGCGAAAACTATTAGAGACATTCCTTTAAGTATAGGGTACAGGAAACGGATTGAGATTCGTGGCGAAATTTATCTTGCAAGAGATGAATTTAATAAACTTAACGAGCAAAGGCAAAAGGCTGGGAATGAACCTTTCGCAAATCCACGAAATGCTGCTGCTGGCTCTATTAAACTCAAGTATTCCAAGGATACTGCAAAGCGACATCTGAATGCAATTTTTTACGGAATGGGATTTACTGCGGAAAACGAGTTTTCCACCCAATACGAATTTCTTCAATTTCTGAAGAATCATGGTTTTCCCACAAACCAAAATATTAAAAAATGCGGGTCTTTAAAAGAGATAAAATTGTTTTGTAATGAATGGGAACCAAAGCGTTTTGACCTACCATTTGACATTGACGGTATGGTAATCAAAGTTGATTTGATTGATTATCAGGAAAAACTTGGAGGCACGGCAAAAAGCCCAAGATGGGCTATTGCGTATAAATTCAAAGCAGAGGAAGTAATTACAAAATTAAATAGAATTGAATTTCAGGTTGGACGAACAGGAGCAATAACTCCAGTTGCAAAATTGACACCTGTTAGAATTTCTGGTTCTACTGTTTCAAACGCAACATTACATAATGAAGACGAGGTTAAGCGTTTGCAACTCAAGATTGGAGACTATGTTAAAGTAGTAAAATCAGGAGAGATAATTCCAAAAATCATTGAAGTTGTATTTGGAAAAAGGGATGGAACAGAAAAGGATTTTCAGATGATAAAGGAGTGCCCAGTCTGCCATACCAAATTGGCGCGAAAGCAGGATGAGGCAATTTGGCGATGCCCGAATGTGTCCTGTCCAGCACAAATCAAACGCAATTTAGAACACTTCGCTTCCCGAAATGCAATGGATATTGAAGGTCTTGGTACATCAGTTATTGCAACTTTGGTTGACAAAAACTTTGTGAAGAATTTTGCTGATTTATACAAATTTGATTATACTAAACTGAAATCGTTGGAAGGTTTTGAGGAAAAATCAGTTCAAAATTTAAGAAATGCAATTGAGAAAAGCAAATCAATCCCGTTTCCCAAAGTGCTGTATGCTATAGGCATTCGCTATGTTGGGGTAAAGACCGCCAGAATTCTCGCAGAAAATTTCGGTTCAATTGAGAATTTAAGAAAAGCCACTGTTGAAGAATTGTCAGAAGTTCCAGAGATTGGAGAAAAAATTGCTTTAAGTATAGTTGAATACTTTCAAAATGAGAAAAATTCTGAACTTATAAATGAACTCCGAAATATTGGCTTACAATTTCAAATTAAGAAAGAAGAGAAAAAAGAAAAGAAACTGGACGGCTTGAAATTTGTTCTTACTGGCACATTACCAAATTATTCTCGCAATGAGATGAAAGAACTTATTATTTCAAATGGCGGTGAAGTGCTTTCTGCTATTAGCAAAAATGTTGATTATCTTGTTCTTGGAGAAAATCCGGGTTCCAAACTGGAGAAGGCAAAAAAGATTGAAAGTATTAAAATTATATCAGAAGCAGAAGTTATTGAGATGATGAAGAATTGACTAATTTCAAAAAGTAGTTATATCTCTGAAACTTGAAATTGAAAATTATGAAAAATTAATTATAAAAATTTATACAAAAAAAATTATTCTTGGTGCTTTTGTGTCTTTGTGGCAAAAAAGTCAAAATTATGAAAATCTTATCTAAATATATTCTGAAAGAGCATACAGGACCATTTTTCCTTTCCGTAGCTGTGATAACTTCCGTTATGCTGTTAGATAGGATTTTAGACTTACTAAACCTGATTATCACAAAAAGATTGCCTCTTTCAACAGTGATAAAACTCTTTGGTCTCAGCCTTCCATTTATGCTCGCATTATCTATTCCAATGGCAGTTTTGGTCGGCACTATTATGGCATTTGGCAGACTATCTTCTGATAATGAAATTACTGCATTTAAGGCAAGTGGAATAAATATCTATCGGATGATGGCTCCTGTCGTCTTTGTAGCAATTCTACTTTCTTTTTTTATGATACATTTTAATAACAATATTTTACCTGATAGTAATTTCGCTTTAAAAAATCTACTTGTAAAAATTCACTCTCGGAGGCCCACATCAGAATTAAAACCAGGACTCTTTACTAAATTAAAAAACTATAATTTCTATTACCATAGCAAGGATAAAGAAAGCGAACTCTTTAATGAGATTGTAATTTATGACAGACAACCAGGAGATTTCCCGCGCATCATTACGGCAAAAAACGGAAATGTAAAACTTTCAAATGGAGGGAATTCATTATCAGCAACATTATATAATGGGGAGATTCATGAAATTGACAATAAAGCTCCTGAAAAGTATTCATCAATTGTTTTCAAAAAATATCGTATTGATATACCTGATTTAGGACTTAAAGTAAATCCGGCAAGATATGCACATCGTGGGGACAGAGAGATGAGTTCTAAAGATATGAAAGCAAAAATTGAAAATCTTGAAAACACTCGGCAGTCTAAAATTAATGAATTAAATAAATATAAAGAAAAGTTGATAGAATTACAAAGCAAGATTTCAGATAAAGAAAAGATAAAAAGAGAAATAAAAAAGCTAAAGAACCTTATTGAAATCCGTCTGCATCGCATCAGAAGTTTAAGTGCAGAAATCAGCAGGTATGCAGTGGAAATCCATAAGAAATATTCCATTGCTTTTGCTTGCCTTGTATTTATTCTTATTGGTGCACCAATAGGAATGATGACAAGGACAAATACAATTGGAAGAGGATTTGCAATTAGTTCGTTCGTATTTCTTGTATATTATATTTCACTTTATGCAGGAGAAGAATTAGCAGATAGAATGATTATTTCTCCATTTATCGCAATGTGGATTTCTAATATTGTATTTACAGGCATTGGAGTCTATTTAGTAATCTATTCAGTTCGCGAAAGACGAATTATCCATCTTGAAAAGATAACAAAAATTTTTAAGAGCAGGAAAGTACCGAAATGAGTAGACGGGAGTGCTGAAACGAAGAGCGATGCGATGAACTTTCAGCCCCGAAATCGGGACGAAAAGTTCATCCCGATAAATCGGGATTCGTTTTCGCACTCCAAAGGATTAAAATGTTTATTTCCGTGTGTTGTCATGGACCATTCCACGACAAACAAACGTGCTCTGAACAGAGACAACTTGTTTAAAATTTAATCGGTTAAATAGAAAAATGAAAATCCTAGATAAATATATCTTAAAAAGTTTTGCAAGATTATATCTCATTGTCTTCTCTTCATTCCTCGTAGTTTTCATAATAATTGAATTCTTTGAAAAGTTTGATAACTTTTTAGGTAAAAATGCCCAAACATTTGATATAGTATTATATTTTATTTGCAGAATCCCATATATCATAGTTTTGACTTCACCTGTAGCTATTATCTTAGCAGGGCTATTCTTAATGCAATATCTTAATAAACATAACGAAACGGTTGCAATTAGAAGTGCTGGTATAAGCATTATTCGTATGTCTATACCAATATTTGTATTTGGATTTTTGATTAGTATTATAATTATGATTTTCGGAGATACATTGCTCCCTTATGCAGAAGAGAATCGTGATTATATCAAAAATGTAAAAATCTATAAACGGCCAAAAGAAGATATCAGAATGCGCTCAAATATTCAATATAAAGATGATGAAGGCAGACTTTATTATATAGGTTTTCTGGATGGATATAGAAGTAAAATTAAACATATTGATATTTCAGAATTTAATGATAACAATGAAATTGTCAGTAAAATCACTTCTGAATATGCTTTATGGAAAGATAATCCAAACGATTCCGAGCGAAATTTAGTATTTCATAATGGTTATATAAGAAAATTTACAAAAGGGAAACTAACTGATTGTAACCATTTTATCAGCAAGATAATTCCATACATAAAAATTCAGCCCTACGACCTTGTGAAAAGCAGTAAAGACCCAATGGAGATGAACTTTTTTGATTTGCGAGAATATATCACTCGTCTACAAAGAATAGGCGAAAAGCATCAAAAGGAATTAGTGGAATTAAATATTAAAATTGCCTTCCCTTTTGTGAATTTAATAATCTTATTTTTCTGCATTCCAATTTCCACAATATCAACTCGTGGAAAATCTCGTGGTATTGGGTTTGTGATTGGAATTGCTGTCTGCTTCCTTTATCTTTACTCTGTAAGACTGGGACAGAGTCTAGGCTACAATGAGATAATATCGCCATTATTGGCAGCCTGGCTTGCTAATATTCTTTTTGGCACAATTGGTGTTGTAGGTATTCTGCGAGCCGGGAAGTAATTTTTATACTTATTAGAAAAGACAAGAAATGCAAAATCTAATTCAGCTGCTTATCGGTAGTTTTGTGCTAAGTGCAATACATGTTTCTATTCCTAACCATTGGCTTCCATTGGTTGCAATAAGCAAAACTGAGAATTGGGCTCGTGGTGAAACGCTGGGAGCTGCATCTATTACTGCTTTTGCGCATACCGCCAGCACTATTTTAGTTGGAGTTATGATTTGCTTAATTGGCTTTAAACTTTCTTCTACAAGAGTCAATGTCTAAAATAGGTAGAGTGCTTCTGTATTTAATCCTAATTTATTACCCTTTGAAGGCGAAACAGGGAGAAGTGCTCATTATTATATTAACCACTTAAAAAGAGAAAAATTTCGCACTAAAATTGTGGAACAAAACCCCAGTGAAATAATCCCGATATATCGGGACACTGGGTAAAGGAGAAAAGATGAAAAAGACTATATTAACAATAGTTCTGGGCCTATTTATCGCCTCTGGAGTTAAGGCACAAACAACATTTGAGCGCACTTATGGCGGCACTGACGAGGATTATGGCTCTTCAGTCCAACAGACCTATGATGGTGGATATATCATTGCAGGATGGACAGAGTCGTTAACTGGCGGTAACGATGTTTATCTGATAAAGACAGATGAGGATGGCGATACCGTCTGGACAAAGACATATGGTGGCACGCGTACCGATGAAGGCTTTTCAGTTCAACAAACCTCTGATAGTGGGTACATCGTTGTGGGACACACATATTCGTTCGGTGCAGCTTATGAAGATGATGTCTGGCTTATAAAGACAGATTCAGATGGTGATACGCTCTGGACAAAGGCATACGGCGAAAGTAATCACTGTGATAGGGGCTATTCTGTTCAACAGACCAATGATAGGGGATATATAATAACGGGATATACAGAGTCTTACGGTCTAAATTATGCTCATGTCTGGCTCATTAAGACAGATTCGTTGGGAAATATATTATGGGATAAGACATTTGGCGGAGCCGACAACATCGGTTATGGTCGTTCTGTTCAGCAGACTAATGAAGGGGGATATATAATAACTGGATGGACAGATTCTTACGGTACGGGTGATAATGATGTGTGGCTCATAAAGACAGATTCGTCAGGAAATTTTTTATGGGATAAAAAATTTGGTAGAGGGTACCACGATTATGGTCGTTCTGTTCGGCAAACTAATGATGGGGGATATATTGTAACTGGAGAGACACGCCCTTACGGTGCAGATAATTCTGATGTATGGCTCATTAAGACATACGCAAATGGTGATACGGTCTGGACAAAGACATACGGCGGAAGTACTGCTGATAGGGGCTGGTCTGTTCGGCAGACTTTTGGTGGGGGATATATAATAACTGGATACACAACATCCGGCGCAGGCAGTGGTGATGTCTGGCTTATAAAGGCAGATTCATCAGGAAATAAATTATGGGATAAGACATTCGGCGGAAGTTCCTATGATTATGGTCGTTCTGTTCAGCAAACTAATGATGGTGGATATATCGTAACTGGAATAACAAGCTCTTACGGTGCAGGCAATGAGGATGTCTATCTTATCAAGACAGATGGTGATGGATTTGTGAATATAGATAATGAGCCTTTAGTGACTAATAATTATCTTTTTCTTCAGAACTATCCTAACCCGTTCAAGACTGAAACTACAATTCGTTTTTCATTAAAAGGACCATCTCACGTGGAACTTAAAATTTATAATATCAAAGGTCAATTAGTAAAGAAATTAGTTGATTGTCAGCAAATGAGTGGCAAACATTCCGTAGTCTGGGATGGCAGTGATGAGAATGGAAAAGCAGTTAGTAATGAAATATATCTGTATAGGTTGCATTCAAATGGTGCTAGTGAAACGCGTAAAATGTTACTGATTAAATGAACTATCTTACTAACCATTGATATTCAAAAAGGAAGATGGCTGAAGTTATCTTCCTTTTTTTATGATAAAAAATATACAAATTATTATTGACTTATATAAACAACAGTTAAAAATAAAGACAAAAAATGCAAAATCTAATTCAATTAATCATCGGCAGTTTTGTGGAGATGTAATCATGAAAAAAGAATATAAATAAGACCTGTATGGATATTTGTTAGAAAAGTATTATCATAAGAAACAGGAAAAATGCTATATTCGTAGAGATGACGGACAAATAGATGAAACTGATCTAAATTTATATTTTGAATTAAATACAGAAAGAGAGTTACTATTTAAACCAAATATATGTAAGCATATCAAAAGCCCAATACTTGATGTTGGATGTGGAGCAGGAAGGGTTGCTCAATATTTTCAGGATTTAGGATATAAAGTTGTTGGCATAGATATTAGCAAGGAAGCAATTTCAATTGCTAAAAATCTTGGCATGCAAGATGCAGTTCTTGGCTCCATCTGGGATTTTCAATCAGAACCTAAATTTGAAACGGTTTTATTGTATGGAAATAATATGGGTTTAGCAGAAAGAGTTGAAAATATTCCTAAATTTTTGGATAAATTATTCTCCTTGATGAACCCACAAGATGGTGGAAAAGTTATTTGTACCAGTCTAATCTTTTTCAATACTGATAGGAAAGTTCATTTAGACTATCATAAGTTTAAGAGAGAGAAAGGAGATTATCCTGGAAATCTTAAGTTGAGGTTTGAGACAGATAAATTCTACAATGATTGGTTTGAATACTGCTTTATTCCTCTTGAAGATATGAATCTGGTTCTTGCTGGGACACCTTATCGGATAATAGAGAAACATTTAGGTGATGTAAATTATATTGCTGTTATTGAGAAAAAACAAGAATAGATGAAACTTGTTAGGAATAAAACAAATTCTTTGACAAAGAATTTTCAAAAGATAGTTATACCAAATGTAGATTTTGGTTGAATGTCATCTGTTAATTTGTTAGTATCCTTACGGTTACATGGTTGCCACTTTGGAAATAAATTTCAGCCGTTGCAGTAAATTCTACTGCAAATGCAGTAAATATTACTGCAATATAATTATGTTTATTTTATTGAAAAAAAATTCAGAAAAACTAATCAAAAGAGATGGTTTTGGTGATGATGTGCTAAATCAAAAATGATTCATATCATTGGATCAGTTGATGAACTTAGAAAAATTAGAATATTCAGTTTTCAAACCTTCGTGTTTCTTCGCGTCCTTAGTGGCAAAAAAACTCGTATAAATCCGTGTTAATCCGTGGCAAAAAACATGAAATTTATCGGCGATTTTCATATCCATTCGCATTATTCGCTGATGGTTCATTAAACAGAATATTTTTTGTAATTAAAAATGGGGGTGCTGTTATTTTTGACTATTCACCTTTTAACTTTATTACCCAGAGATCATAACATCCTGCACCTTTTGA
>JAYEOL010000039.1:9215-14849 GCA_034722995.1 Candidatus Cloacimonadota bacterium
TTTTATCCCATATTTTCTTACCCTTTTTATTAAGTTTTATTACCCAGAAATCTGAGAAATCTGGCCTTCCTGCACCTTTTGAATATGTATATCCGACGACAGCAAATCCGTCATCTTTCGTCTGAATGATGGATTTTGCCACATCAAGACTACTTCCCCCGAATGTTTTATCCCACATTCTGTTTCCATTTTTATCAAGTTTGACTACCCAGAAATCAGCGTCTCCTGCACCTTTTGAATATGTATCACCAGCGACAGCATATCCTCCATCTGTGGTTTGGATAATTGAATTTGCTACATCATCACCAGAGCCTCCGAATGCTTTATCCCATTCAATTTCAGGCGGGGTTTGATTTGCAGAAAGTAAAATAGTTGTAAAAATCATAACCATTAATAATATGATTTTCTTTTTCATAGATACCTCCTAATAATTTTGATATTAAGTAAAATATCATATTGTTTTTGAAACAATTTAGATAAAATTTTGTGATCTCTCTCTTGTTGTTCCTTTGGTTTTTTAGGTTTAAACAGATTTATAAATTTACAATAAGAATCAGATGATATAAGTTTACTTTCATCTTTGAAATATGGATATAAATCATAGAATACATCTTCGGGTAATTCCTTTATTCTAGAATTCAAGTCTGTCATATCTTTAACTTTTTTTTCTTTAATAATTCTTTCAAGTTCTTCATTACTTAGCATGTTTCCTCCAAGATTATTTTTTTCTCACTTTCTTATTATCTCAGAAGATTACACAATATTTTTTACACTCCCATTTTTTCATCTTTTCCTCCAGTTGATTTTATATAATTTAATTGTTGCAATAAAAACTTGAACCTAAAATACTAAAAAAAAAATTCTAAAATAGTTGTCAATTTTTTTATATTTTTTTCACAAATTCTACTTGTATTTATAAAATATTTATTCAAATCCAAAGAAATATTGACTAAATTTAATTGATTTTCAAAAATAATAAATAAAAAAATTTAGTGCCTTTGTGTCCATTCTCCGCAGTAGTAGGGCTGCTACTGCGCAGGATGAACCTTTGTGGTCAATTTATTAAAAAAATGAAATTTATCGGCGATTTTCATATCCATTCGCATTATTCGCGAGCAACAAGTAAAAGATTAACTCCTGAATATCTTAACTACTGGGCTCAGGTTAAAGGGATAAAAATTATTGGCACGGGCGACTTTACTCATCCTGGCTGGTTGAAAGAATTAAAAGATAAGCTTCTGCCTGCTGAACAGGGACTTTTCAAATTAAAAAATGAGTTCAAGCAAATCACTGAGTTGCAAATTTTTCCATCCTGCAAAAATGATATACGATTCATCCTCACAGCAGAGATAAGCAACATCTATAAAAAATATGGGAAAGTCCGAAAAGTCCATAATCTGATCTTCGCACCTGATTTTGCAACTGCTGAGAAAATCCAGCAAAAACTATCCAGAATAGGAAATATCACTTCTGATGGCAGACCTATTTTGGGACTGGATTCCAGAGATTTGCTGGAGATTGTGCTTGAATGCTCTGCCGAGGCTTTTTTAGTCCCAGCTCATATCTGGACGCCCTGGTTCTCTGCACTTGGTTCCAAATCTGGATTTGACTCTATCTCAGAATGTTATGGTGATATGGATAAGCATATTTTTGCTGTTGAGACGGGGCTGTCGTCGGACCCGCCAATGAACTGGATGTGCAGATTCTTAGATAGATATACTCTAATCTCTAATTCCGATGCCCATTCTCCTGAAAAACTTGGCAGAGAAGCCAATCTGTTTGATACTGAACTTTCTTACGATTCTATGAAAGAAGCAATGAGAACAGGTAATCCAAAAAATTTCCTTGGCACAATTGAATTCTTCCCACAAGAAGGAAAATATCATTATGATGGGCATAGGAAATGTGGTATAAGTTGGAATCCATTAGAAACTCTTAAACATAATGGAATATGTCCTGTATGCGGCAAAAAGGTTACAATCGGTGTAATGAATCGTGTTGCACAATTGGCAGATAGAGATAATATCAAAGAAAGAAAAAATAGACATTCCTTTCATTCACTTATTCCTTTGAAAGAGATATTATCTGAAATCTTAGAAACAGGACCACAATCAATGAGGGTTACAAAAGCATATAATTCCCTGTTGAAAAAGGGTGGTTCAGAATTTAATTTGCTTTTGGACTTGCCTGTTGCAAAAATAAAAAAAGTTGGTAATGAAATTCTTGCTGAAGCTATAAGGCGAATGAGAAATGGGAAAGTTTCTATAAAAGAAGGTTTTGACGGCGAGTTTGGTCAGATAAAAGTTTTTCAAGAAGATGCAAAAAAGGCATTTTCCTCTCAAAAGGCATTATTCACTGATATAACTAAAACGAAGAAAACACAAAAGCCAACCAGGCACCTTATCAATTTTGACTTACAGGAATATAGGCGGCTGATGGAAGTTGCCGTTCATCAAGAATTGGTCAAAGAAAAATCTCAATCCGAATATGTAACTTCAACCTATCCCGTTACATCGGGGAAAAATATAAAAGATAAAACCGAAGAATCATACCTCTTGCAAACCAAAGTAAATCTACTGAAAAACCTTAATGTAGAACAACTGAAAGCGGTTGAGCATTTTCACGGACCTGCTCTAATTATTGCAGGGCCTGGTACAGGAAAAACGCGAACCCTTACTTATAGAATTGCAAATTTAATTCAAAATAGAGGTATAAATCCTGAAAATATTTTAGCTGTAACCTTCACAAATAAAGCAGCCAATCAAATGAAAGAAAGATTGAAAACTCTGTTGAATAATGAGAGTATTATTTCCAAACTACAAATTTCCACTTTTCATGCATTTGGACTTTCAATACTAAAAAAGTATTGCGAAAAATTCGGCAGAGATGAACATTTTTCAATTTTTGATGAAGTTGATAAAAAATTGATATTGTCCGAAAAAATTGGTTGTGAGAAAAAACAAATCAGTTATGTTTCTGATAATATAACTTCTTTTAAGCAAAATTCGCAATCAGTCGAAGAAATCGCAGATAAAGACCTCAAAGAAATATTTCAAAAGTATAAAGAGATTCTAAAGAAGCAAAACACATTTGACATTGATGATTTGATATACTATCCAGTAAAACTTTTTATTGATTATCCTCAAATACTTTCTGAATATAGAGAGAAATATCAATGGATTCTCGTGGATGAATATCAGGATATAAATTTCGCTCAATACCAAATGTTAAAAATATTAACACAGAGAAGTAACTCAAATTTGTATGTGATTGGTGACCCAAATCAAGCAATTTACGGCTTTCGCGGTGCAGATGTGAAATTCATCAGAAGATTTATTGAAGATTATCCAGATGCAAAAGTGTATAAATTAAAAAAGAGCTATCGTTGCTCTGATTGCATTTTGCGAGCATCAAGCCAAGTTATTCAAAGTGAGGTATCAGAAAAGGAAAGTATTTTGGAAGGTTTACAAAAAGGGGTCAAAATAAAAATTCTGGAAAATAGCACTGATAAAAGTGAAGCAGAATTCGTTGCCAGAACTATAGAAAGAATGATAGGAGGCTTGCGATTCTTCTCTATTGACAGTCAAATCACTGGAGGCGAAAGAGAATCAGAAATAGAGAGTTTGTCTGACTTTGCTGTACTCTGCCGAATAAGCAGGCAAATGAAACCATTGGAAAAAGCATTTAACGACCACAGCATCCCGTATCAAAAGGTTGGAGATGTTCCTTTTTTTAAGCAAAAGCCAATAAAATCTATTATTGATTTTCTGAAATTGTCTATAAATCCTAAAAGTTATTTTCTGAAAAGCAAATTAATGAAAAGTAACAAAATCGGCTCATTAGAACTTGAAAACTATTGTGAGTCAATCAAAGGTAAATCCGTTAAGAACGCAATTGAAGATACGATTGATAAATATTTTATTGATGAGAAATCAGAGCACGAAACATCATTTAAGAAACTACTTGATTTAGCAGATGATTTTGGAGATAATTTAGAGGAGTTCTTGAAATTTGCAGTTTTAGGTACAGGAGTGGATACATATAGACCGAATATAGAAAATGTAACTTTAATGACTCTTCACTCAGCAAAGGGGCTTGAATTCAAATGTGTATTTATTATAGGTTGTGAAGATGGACTACTACCTTACTCCATTTTTGATAAGCAAAAATCTGATTTAGATGAAGAACGACGGCTTTTTTATGTAGGTATGACACGAGCAAAAAGGTTTCTATTTCTTTCATATGCAAAAAAGAGATTTGTTTTTGGCAAAGAATTCCATCTTGAAAAGACTCCTTTTCTTTATAATATTGAAAAGGAACTTATAGAATTATCAAAAAGTGACTATAAGAAACGAAAAATAAAAGAAGATGGACAAACAAATTTGTTTTGATAAGATTAAAAAATGGTAAACCAAACTCATAATCTACAGGCCAGGACAGATGTTCTGGAAAAATCAAGAATCAGAAATAAAACTATATTGGACATAGGAGCCGGTCCCTTAGCAATTATCGCAACAAGAGATTTCAATTGCAAAGTTACATCTATTGATATTTCAGAAAAAGAGTTAAGGAATGCAAAAGAAGATGCCGTCCAGGCAGGAGTTGGAGAAAATATCAAATTTGAGTTAGAAGACGCAACTAATCTTTCTTATGGAGATAACACCTTTGATGCTGTTATAAGCTATTGTGCATTACATCATATAAATCTCAACAGACGAAAAAAATTCATTCATGAATTACATAGAGTAGCAAAAGAGAAAATTGTCATTGTTGATTTTACAAAAAAAGGTTTCAACCAAATTCATTCAAATGATAATTATACATCTGTAGATTTTGCCTGGCTGGAAAAAGAATTAAATGCTTTAGGAAAGGTAAAAAGATATCAAATTGAAGACAGAAATATTTATATCTGCTTTAAATCGGATAAAACACTAACGCAATTTGAACTTGCTGAACTTGAAGATGAAGTCTATAATTGTAGAAAATGTCGTGGACTAAATATAGAAAAACCACACACCGCTGTGATGGGTCAAGGAAATCCTGATGCACGACTAATGTTTGTTGCACAAAATCCTTGTGAATTATGTGCTATTTACAGGAAAATATTTTACAAAGGCTCTGGTGAAATTCTGGATAAAGGCTTAAGTAGAATAGGTGAAAATAGGTCTACTGTTTATATCACCAATGTTTGCAAATGCCATACACCTAAAAACAGAAAAAATAATAAACAAGAAATTGACAACTGCCGTCCGTTTCTTGAAAAAGAGATTGAAATTATAAAGCCTGAAATCATTGTTCTTCTTGGCAAGCAAGCATTCAACTGGTTTGACTGTTCTGATTGGTATAAAATGGAAGAGCGAAAGCACTATAAAATTTATCCTGTGTCGCATCCAGCTTTTATAATAAGAAATCTTGATTTATTGGATGAATATTTAAAGAAATGGGATTTGTTAAAAGATTAAAGATTAAAATTAACGAGATTGGAAAACCATAGGGAAGAGAAGATTCACTTGAAATTTGAAACTGGAAACTTGAAACTGGGAACCGGAACACAGCCTGCAATCAGATGGGTGCACTTTCGTCTGACTATTAAAATGTTATTACTTCTCTGCAGTGGGAAAATAATAAATATCC
>JAYEOL010000040.1 GCA_034722995.1 Candidatus Cloacimonadota bacterium
TCATCTCGTGCATAATTCAATCTTTGAAGATTCCTTAGAACTATGTTCCATCTGGAACCCCGATTGATAAATTCGTGAGTTTCTTTTGTTGCAGCATTAAGAGAAATATTTATAAAATCAGAGTGCAAGGCAATTTTTTCAGCCCATTTCTTATTGATAAGGGTTCCATTGGTGAGAAGAGATACTTTCTTTCCTTTTGAAGCTACATAGTCAAAAAATTTCTTTGCAGAAGGAATAAAAAGTGGCTCTCCGCCTTGAATCTCAATGCTTTCAAAAGGCGTAATATCAACATTTTTAACTATTTTATCATAATCCAGGTTTCTCTTTGATTTACTATTTTGCCAACACATAATACAATTAATATTACATCCCTGGCCAAATGAGATTTTCAGCCGTTGTAGCTCACTATAATCAATTATAGAAGATGATTTTAGATTTAATAATTCCCTTTTATGTAATAAATTGCAGTGCTTAAAACAGTGAAGTTTTCCATTCAAGGACCTTCTGCGATATTCTTCCATCCGCCTATTATTTATTATATCAATTAATTTTCTATTGTAAATATTCCCCATTCTCCTCGGTTTTTGATGACAGCAACTATATATATTTCCTCTTTCATTAATATATACTTCATCCCATAAACGATGACAGTATGTGTTTTTTTTAGATTGAGACATTTTTCTACTTGAAATTGTTAATAAGATTTAATTCTTTTCTACACTATTTCTAAACTGCATATTATACAATTTTTTATAAAGTCCACCTTTTACCAAAAGCTTCTCATGGGTTCCTTGCTCAATTATTTCACCCTTATCTATAACCATAATCCTCTTACAATTTCTTATTGTAGAAAGACGATGAGCAATAATAAAGGTAGTTCTATCCTTCATCAATCTATTAATAGCTTCTTGAACCAGGAATTCTGACTCACTATCTAAGGAGGAAGTAGCCTCATCAAAAATTAGTATTTGTGGGTTTTTCAGAATTGCTCTTGCTATTGCCAATCTTTGCCTTTGTCCGCCAGATAGTTTAACTCCTCTTTCGCCAATTACTGTATCATATCCGTTTCCCATTTTTACAATAAAATCATAAGCATTAGCAGCTTTAGAAGCCTTGATAATGTCTTTCATTGGTGCCTTAATTCTTCCATAGGCAATATTATTTGCAACAGTATCATCAAAAAGCACCACTTCTTGAGTAACAACGCCCATAAGATTACGCAAATCATCTATTTTATAATCACGGATATCCTTTCCATCAATAGTTATATTCCCATCTGTTGGGTCGTAAAAACGAATTAGTAAATCCATAAGAGTGGATTTGCCACCACCACTTGGTCCCACAAATGCAATCGCTTCCCCTTTATTTACTATAAAATTAACATCATTTATTACAACATCTGAGGTTGTGTATTTGAATGATATATGATTAAATTCTATTGTATCTTTGAATTTATTTATTTCTATTGCATCTTTTTTATCCGCTGGCTGACGGACTGGTTCATCAATGACAATAAAGACTCTTTCTGCAGCTGCAAGACCTTTATTGATTTGAGAATAAATCCCTGAAAGTTCCTTTAACGGATGTAGAATAGAAAGTAATGCGGCTAAAAATAGAAAAAATTTCCCTGCTGTCATTGTACTATACGGATTCAATACTAAAACTCCGCCATATCCAATAAGCACAAAAGTTATGACTACCCCCATAAATTCTGTAAAAGGTCCGGCAAGAGCCCCTGTTCTTACCATCTTAACCGATCTCCTGTAAAGTTTCTTATTCTCTTTATAAAATTTTACCTTTTCATACTTCCTCATAGCAAATGCTAACACAATCCGAATACTCAAAATTGTTTCCTGCAATATTGAGGTAATATTTGCAAACCTTTGCTGAACTCTACGACTATACCTCTTCAATTTTCTTGCTATTATACTCACAACTAAAGATATTGGAACAACGACGATTAATGTAATCAAAGAAAAATGTAAGCTGATACTTATCATAATAATTAAATAGGCAATAATTAAAAGAAAATTTCGTAAGAGAGTAGTTGCTGAAGTAAGAGTCATCACCTTAACTAATTTAACATCATTGGTCGCCCGTGAAATCAACTCACCAACTTTATGACTATGAAAAAATTCCAGAGGCTTTTGTAATACTGAATGATAAAAATCATTACGAATCCACATTATCATCTTCTCTTCTAATTGTTTAAAGATTATCTTTTGCGAATATCCAGATAATACTTTTATGAAAAAGAGAATAATTCCTATTGTTAGAAGAATTTTTAAAACCTCGCTTTTGGAATTCCTATTAAGAAAATTCTGGAAATGTAATCCAATATCCGCTTTTATCAGCTTTAATTTATCTTCTTTATGCCAATTTTCCTTTACGGATTTTATACAATTATTAAACAAATCTTTTGTTTCAACAAACATATTTCTTTGTTTCATCTCAGAAATTTTCTGTCTGGCTGTTTTCCATTCTTCAGCAGATTGTTTTACAAATATTTTATCAACAATTGGATAAATAATTCCAAGAGAAACTCCGCTAAATGTAGCGTAGATTATCATAATAATGATACCTAAAACCACATTAGGCCAAACTTTTCTTAAATATCCAAGTATGCGAAAGAATAATTTCATAACTAGTATTTCTCGTTCCCAAACTCAGTTTGGGAACGAATCTGTAATTCTGGCAGTTCATCTATCTTGAGTATAATCTCATCATTTAAATCTCTATTATTTGCAGAACTATATTTCCAATCTTCAGGTGATGTCACGAACCCCCTTTTAACAGGATTAAAATGAACATATTCAATCTTTTGGTCTAACATTTCTAAAGATGAAAGCAGCTGAGGGTGAAAACCTTCTTGCCATATTTGATATGTGCTATACTTTTTATATTTCTCTTTATAATATTTGAGTTGATTTAATAACCATAATTTTTTGTCGCTTTGTAATTGCTCAATTATCTTTTTCGCTGTATGTTTTTTTAAAGACGAAATAATATCAGATAGTTTTTCGCCGAAGACTATTAGATGAAAATGATTATCCATAATAATATATGCAAATACCTTTAACCCTTTGTTTATCTGACAAAATTGAATAGATTCAATTATTATTTTAAAGTATGGTTCACTTGTAAATACTGGTATCCATTCAATCCCGATAAAAATCGGGATTGAAGTTATAAAATAGATACATTTTTCTTCAATAATTTTGTATCTGCTTCTCATTTTATGCCATCATTACAAAACACAGTTTTGTAATCAATTGTGTTCCAAAACAGAGTTTTGGAACAAGCAAGAGAGAGTAGATTCCTTTGAAAGTGAATGTGGACTCATTATCTAAATCCATATCCAATTGAAAAAACTAAGGAATTCTGTCTAAAATCGCTTTTGTATAAAACAGGATTAACATACTCCTCGTTATTTATATTAGCCTCATTTACATTACAGTCAAGAAACTCATAGCCTAATTTGCAAAATAAGCTATTCATAATTTCATATTCTAAAGAGACACTAAAAGTATTCTTTGTATACTGATGCCCATATAAAAATTTTTCAGAGGGAAGAGTGTCAGGACGAGTATGATATTGATAATAAATGCTATCTTGAGCACCTTTACGATAGTGAGAAAAATTCGTTGCTAACTTCAGCTTATCATTAAACTGATAATTAACCCCAAGATAAAGATTATCCGCATTCTGACCTGTCCAATATCCCATTATATATCCATCTGATATGGCCTCATTGATTGGAAATTTATGAGTGTATGTCCATGGATTGAGACGAGTATATTCAATCCTGAAATCTAAGCCTGGTAGAAATGGTTCAACAAAATAACTGCCAAGTTGAAATCCAAGCTGGTTTCTTGCTTCATCCTTATCAAACATTTTGCTGAGACTTATCTCATCAATCATAATTGAGCCATAAAGTTTACAAAAATGAGTAGGAATCCATTCAATATCAATCCCAATCTGCTCATTATCCTGGTCATTAGTATAATGCTGTGCAGACCAGAAAAGAATAATTGGAATAAAATAAACCAGTTCCGGGTCCCTCTCTCCATAATAAAGCATTTCGCTAAATCCAAATTTAAGATTTTCCGTTGGACTGATTTCCAGACGATGTGCAGCTACATACTTTTTTTTGTACAATTCTCTATCAGTCCATTGATATGGATAAGACAGACTTGTATCAATAATATTACTTTCCAGCCAACCATGAAAATAAATGAATTTTAACCAATCACTAAAACCAGCCCTAATCATTATCTGTGGATATGATGGTGGTTTATTACTGATAGTTAAACTGCCAGTTTTACCAATTCCCCAATAATTAGAGAATCTTCCAATGATTAAATCCGCATACTTTGTTGAGAATGAAACATAGGCATCTACTTCATCGTAGGTGTTGCAGTTTTCCATACTTCCTAAAACTCCAATTCCTTGCTCCTGCCTATCAAACTTCTTTATATCATACAAATTGCCCCATTCTGCATTGTTAACTCCACGAAAGTAAAAGCCAATATTGTCGCCCAAATAACCATAGATTTCTCCGCCGCCTGTTAATCTTCGGCTGTTTTCAGCAAAAAAACTACTGTCACTTTGGTTGTTTTTGTATTTGAATCTGAATAGAGGATTAAACACTAATAGATTATCTTTATGCAAAAATTTGTAAGGAAAATGCAAAGGGTGCCATTTCTCTACTTTCTCTTTTTCATACTGGACTGATACTTTTTCTCCTCCAAGACACTCAATTCCCTTTTTAATTGCTCGTAATAGTTTATTTGCATCTCTGTCTAAAAATCTTTTCTCATAAGAATATTCTTCTAAAAAATTCTCTAATTGTTCCTTTTCGGAAGAGGAAAGATTCTTGTATTTCTCGCTTTCCTTAATACTTAATAAATACATTAATATTTCTGTTCTTGGAATGGGTTTAACTGAATTAAAACATCTGCCAGTCAAACCCTTTATTTCCATCCTCTCTATAAACTGATAAACATTGTCTCCCAGAGGTGCGAATACCGTCTGTGCATCTGTAGAATGCCAGATAAAAATACACAGACCAATCATTAAAACGCAAGATTTTTTCATATAAAACAACCTCTCTAAAATTTCTGTCTGAATTCAAAAAAAGCCTGTTTTTATTGTCAACTAAATTAAGGGGGTGGAATAGAATAATTTTTCCTCCATCTGATGGATTCTTATTCGTTGCTGTTCATTAAATAGTTGCAAAACTCATTCTTTTTAATTTATTCTGTTAGATATTTTACAATATTAAAGTAAATACTTTATAAGGGTTTTATCTAACAAAATTTATCTTATTATCTTACTCCACCCCTAAAGATTGACAACTTTTTACTAATAATTTTTTTAAAAATTATGAGGTGTAAAAAGATGAAGATTAGAAAACTGCTAAAAAAGGATAATGATAGCCACGAACTAACACTAACTGACACGAACAAATTTAAATGTAATAAAAAAAGTTTGTGATAGTTCGTGTTTACCCCGTGAAATAAAAGTATATGAAAAGCAAAGTATATTTTATTGATTTCAAGACAAGTTTTCAAAGAAACATTTTTGATAAATTATCAGATGTTGTAACGAAATCTAACTTTTATAACTTCTTTGAGCAATATGATAAAGTAGCTATAAAACTTCATTTTGGTGAGTATGGAAATTTTGGTGCTGTTAATCCTAGATTTATTCGCTTTTTTTTAGACAAAATCAAAGAACGGGGTGGGATGCCTTTTATAACGGACACCAATACCTTATATGCTGGTCATCGCTGTAATAGCATAGACCATCTTAAACTTGCAACTATGCATGGCTTCACTCCAGGTGTCGTGAATGCACCTATTATCATTGCAGATGGCTTATTAGGTCAGAATGAAATCCCTGTGAAGTTCAATAAAGAATTTACAAAAACTGCATATATTGCTGGAGATATTTATAACACAGAAGCGATACTTACTATCTCACACTTTACAGGGCACATAGAAACTGGTTTTGGAGCAGCTATCAAAAATATTGGAATGGGGTGTGCTTCTCGGAAAGGAAAAATGGAAATGCACAGCACCACAATCCCGAAAATCAGATTGAAACTATGCACAGGTTGTGAACGATGTCTTAAATGGTGCCAGGTTGAAGCAATAAGCATTGTTAATAAAAAAGCACATATTGATGTGAACATATGCACAGGTTGTGGTCAATGTATATCTGTATGTCCTTACAATGCTATAGGTATTGAATGGAATGCAAAAACTGAGCATTTAACTAAAAAAATAGTTGATTATGTTTATGCAGTAAATTTAAATAAAAAAGGTAAAATGTTCTTTATTAATTTTTTGAATAATATTACTGCACTTTGCGATTGTACCCCAATGTATGGAGAAAGAATAGTCCCTGACATTGGAATACTGTTTTCTGAGGATATAGTTGCTATTGATAGAGCATCAATTGACCTATTTATTGAAAAGGCTGGAAAAGACCTGTTTACGAATCTATACCCAAAAACAGATTGGAGAAAACAATTGCAATATGCTGAAAGATTAGGATTGGGTAATCAAAAGTATGAATTGATAAATATGAAATGATTCTGAATCTTCTCAAAAAACAAAAAAAAATAACTCTAATAAAATAAGAAGAATAAGATGAAAAAAGTGATATTAGTAAATATGGTTCTCCTTCAAAAACTATGGGTAAATAAAACTTAACATGAAACCGACAAGGACTATTCTTGTAAAAAAATAGAAGACAGGATAGCCCTATGTCAGTTTCAATAAAAACCAAAATAACGGAAGTATTATTTAATGTGCAAGAATATTATGCCAAAGGTATTCATTTTTCTAATGATAATAAGAAAATTATCATTGAAGTAGAACAAATATTCGAGAGCTGGCGGAAAGACTTTTTATCTATCTTTGATTATAGAATAAGTCGTCAGGAAGCTCATATAAAGATTATGAAATGGGTTTCATTGGTTACTATGTTACTTTATCCCTCTTTAATGTCATTTGCAAAGAAAGTAATTAAACGAATACAAAAAATATTAAATTGGTTTGATGACCCTATATCAAATGGGAAAGCAGAAGGTATTAATAATACTATTAAAACTTTGCTTAAAAGAGCATACGGATACAAAGATTTTGATTATTTTCGGATGAAAGTTTTACAAAAATGTGGGTACCTTTAGAAACTCCTACCTCCACATTTTGAAGGAGAACCAAATATTGAAAAAGGAAGCACCTGCTACACCACCTTCCGAAACCTCTAATTCTCTAAAAAGTAGACTGAAAGCAGTTCATGAATTCCCAAACCAATTAAAGTAATATTCAAAGAGTTAAATCAGAAAAAGGGAATAAAAAATTATACATTCTTAAATGCATTCAGTACCAAAAAATTGAAAGATATCAATGGAAAAAATCAGAAATATAAGAAATATTTTAGAAATGCTTACTTTTCTATTGAATTTCATATTTCTACAATCCTAAAGATATGAGGGAAAAATGATTTTTATGGAACCTTGAAATTATAATATATCTAAAAAGATGAATTTGAGTAAATATTTTCTTCTTACGATTTTCTGTTTGATGGCAAGTAGGTTTATCCTTTATGTAAAGATTACTTTGTTTTGATGTCTCTGTGGTAAAATCCTATAGAAAAGTGACCACCAGAATAGCGGAATCATTATCTCATGATGCCCAACAAAATAATAGCCCTTACCACCACTTGCAGTTGGTCTTTGTACAATATTTGTCATTGGACGATAATGCAGATTCATATCAAAAACTGCAGTGTAGAAATTTTTTAATGGATAATTAAGATTCCTTACAATTGTAACTGCTTTGAGAAAAACTTCGGGTAAAATGACTGCTGAACCAAAATTTATCAAGATTCCACCATTATTTAATTCCTTAATCTGATTGCAAAAAATTTTAAAATCCCTAAAACTTGCCCCACCAATTGCTTCTCCATTTGAATACTTATGTTGATGAATAATATCTGTGCCTATTGCAATGTGAACAGTAACAGGAATGTTATGTTGATATGCTTTTGCTAATAAGCTGTATTCCCAGTATTTTGGCTTTTCTTCAAAAATATATTCTCCCAAAGCCTCACCATAGCCAAGCCCAGACTTATAACCATCATTAATGACTTGATTGATAATCCTTCCAGTTTCTTCACCCATTCCGAAACTTCCATCCTCAAGTGCTGAATCTACATCCTCTGAGGTTTTACCGAAATATGCTATTTCAAAATCGTGAATGCAGACAGAACCATTGACTGCAATAGTTTTGATAAGCCCTTTTTCAATTGCCTTTATAAAAATCGGCGAAAGTCCACACTTTATAACATGTCCGCCTATCATCACAATTATGGGCTTTTTATTTTTAATTGCATTTTCACAATAAGATAAAAATTCTTTGAATTCTTTAGCTTTAAGAATATCGGGAAGCCCATCAATAAAATCTTTGGTTGAAACTTCTTTATTTATTTTCATAAAATCTTTGATAGAGACTTTACTTGGTCTATCTGTTACTGAGTAAGTTTTTATATTATCAAGTTTTATTTCTTTGTATTTAGACATTTTTACCACCGAGAATACAGCATTTTTTTATTATAAATTTTCTGTGGAGTGCTGAAACGAGAAGCGAAGCGACGAACTTTCAGCATTTGCGAAAAGTTCCTCCCGCGAAAGCGGGAGTCGTTTTCGCACTCCGAAAAAATAACAGTTGGGATGCTGAAACGAACTTTCAGCAAAGCGGCACATTAGCGAAAAGTTCTCCGCCAGCTCCGAGACGGAGTCCCGATAAATCGGGTCTGGCGGATCATTTTCGCACTACATTACTGGTCATTTTCTGAAAAACAAATTTATCAAAATAGTTAAAATTATACTTATCAAAATACAGGTGACAATTGGAAAGTGAAATGAAAAATTAGCTTTTTTAATATTAATGTCACCAGGAAGTTTACCAAGATATTTTCCGATTTTTGTATTTGTTAATAGCAATCCGATAACAATCAGTATAATTCCAAAAATTATTAATATTCTTCCTACTTGTGGCGTCATCTCATTCTCTATTTAATTTGTCTAACATCCGATTTAACAGGATTTATAATCCTGTTTTTACTAACTTCTCTTCGCAAAAACGGATTATGTCCCACAATATCTTTCTTTTTCACTATAAATACATCCACAATACTGCTGACGATACATTTTTTTTTGTTTTGAAATTTCTATGCCTTCTTTCCAGAATTCACGAAAATCTTGATAAAGGAATTTTACTGAATACTGTTTTGCAAGACTTTCACCAATCTCTCTTATCAATTTATGTTGTTGAAATTTGCTGTAGAGTAAAGTGGTAGTGAAATAATCAAATTTTCCTCTTTTAGCATAAATTGCAGTATTAAGTAATCTATCATAATAGCAATATCTGCAACGGTCATTTTCTCTAAATACGACAGCCCGAAACCACTTTTCCAGGTTATACTCGTCTTTATAAAGAATTTTACAACCTTCTTCTTCTTGAAAGCGTTTAACTTCAGCAAGCCGTTTTTGATTTTCTGTGTAGGGATGTATGTTTGGATTATACCAGAATCCCATCACATCGAATTCATCTTTAAGATGAAGATACGGTGCAACATAGCACGGTGCACAACAGATATGGAATAAAACTTTCTTTTTAGTCATTACGCTTTGCTGTCATTTGCACCTCTTGCCTTCGCGTAGCCTGTCCGCCATAGAACTTCAGAAGGCGGGCTACGGCGAAGCAAGGTCGGTGCGTCATTAGGTCATTAGCTTGCCCCGTGAAATGCGCCGCAGAAGCATATTTCACTGGGGTCATTGATCATTAGTCATTTAGTCGTTAAGTCATTGGAGGAGTTACATAGTTTCTCTGATTGTTTCAAGAGTAGCTTTTGCATCAGGAGCGAACTTATGAAATTTATTTAATTCTTCACAAGGGTAGTCATCACAGTATGCACAATTTGAAATATTTCTTTCCATAGCACATTTTCTAATCGGACATTCATTACAGTATCCAAACAATCTTCCTGATTTTTTCAAGCATCCGTCACAGTTAATATCTTCCGGCTTAATCTCTGACTTGAACTGCTTTGACCACATTTCAGCAACTTTCTTCCTCTCATTGTCGTTATCCTTCTGGATGGCAAGATATGCGGGACACTCAGTGCAAATTATTCCGCAAAATGCAATCATTTTTTCCATTAGTTTAGTCTCCTTTTATTTTTGGAATTTATTATTTTACTTGAAAATGGCACGCAGATTACACTGATAAAACTGATTAACGCGGATTATTACCATTTTTTCCTAACAGACTTTTTTAGAACTGCATTCGGCAAGAGACTTGCCGACTCCATATACCGATTATCGCTATATGAATGTTTCATCTTGCAAATCTGGGCAATATTATTAGGAACATATCTTATTTTCTTTAATATCAAATTCAAACTTCTGACTATATTGGAAAAAATGGGCAAAAACAGTTAATTGATTAGATTCTACAGGATTCATTTGCAGACTTCCTTCTTTCAAAAATCTATATTTCTCCACTTTATCTATTGATTGTAATTTCAGCTTATCGTCATAGATGAAAATATTATGTCCTGCCCATAAAGGATATTTAGATTTATAATAAAGAACTATTCTCTTCTCATCTCGCTTTTCAACTTTTAGATAAATAATTATCTTTCCTGTAATACTTTCTTGGTTACCTTTATTTTTAAGTATTTTTTCTTTCCATTCCTGCATTAAATCTATTAAATCACTTTCAAGATATATTTTCAAATAATCAGTCCAGGTCTTCACATTCTTGTAATCAGGTATTGCATCCCAAAACCTATTCACATGTTCGTATCCAAATTTATCTTCTAAAAAGTAAGTAAATGATGTTGCGGTTTCTAATATGGGAAAATTTAAATGGTCAAACATTATTTTAAACCATTTATTTTTAAGGTCAAATAACACAAAAAGATTACTTCCCAATATATGATACGCACAATTATCTGTATATACTTTATATTCTGAGTGTTTTTTTAGATATTCAGTTCTTTTCCATTCAGCATAACCTTCGTCAATAAATTTGTATGAACTTATATCCTGTTTTGTTACTGAAAATGATGCCTTTGATAAATAATAACTTTCAATAAAATGTATAACCTCATATATAATTGAACTTGCGATATAGTCTCTGATAAATTTTGATTTATTATAATGACCAACTTTGAGAAACATTTCATTAAGTAATATATTAAATGGAGAGGGTCCTATACCATCAATTAAATTCAAAAAAATTTTCCTGGGTAAGATATCTGCCCATTCCTTAATGATGAATTTTTCAACTTTATCCAGATTACTTATTAAATATTTCCCTAAGTCTTCTATTCGCTTGTCATATTTGGCTATAATGTATTTCCCTTGAAAAAAATTTGTACTAGGTAAAAAATTATCTATGCCATCTAGCATAGTTGGTCTTTCATAATCAAAGCCGTCCTCTTTAAGTATTTTTCTAATTCGTCTTGCATTTTTTAACTCGTTTAAATGCACATAAGAAAACAATAAGTTGATTAACATATACTGATTAAGATTTTGAATATTGTTCTCGCATGCTTTACAAAATTTTGGTAGGGTAGACTCAAATTTGCCTAATACGGTTTCGGAATCCTTAAAAAAATCTAAACCTTCTTCCTCTAATTGTGTTTTTATAAGATTTTCCAATTTATAATAATTTCCATAGATATTCTTTTTCAAACTATCAAATTTGTCCCAAAATTCTTTTTTATCCATTTTCTATCATTCCCTTAATCACATTGGTTCGGGTCGTCGTTACCTTACGACCCGAATCTATCTTTGACATTTTGGATTTGTCATTCATTTGACATTTGGATTATTTTCGCTACCAAGCTGGGGCTTGGTAACGAGTCTTATTTTGTTTTACAATATACTTATCTTGAATATTCTTTCAACAGATTAGAAGCTATTACAATTCTTTGAATCTGGTTTGTGCCTTCATAGATTTGAGTAATTTTTGCATCTCGCATCATCTTTTCTACTGGATAGTCTTTCATGTAACCATAGCCACCGAGAATTTGCACAGCATCGGTAGTTACTTCCATTGCGACATCAGATGCATAGCATTTGCACATTGCGGATTCTTTGCTGATTTTTTTTACACCTGAGTCTATCATTCTTGCAGTGGAATAAACCAGTGCTCTGGCAGCTTCCAGTTTCATTGCCATATCTGCCAGCATAAATTGCACTCCTTGAAATGCAGAGATGGGTTTTCCAAACTGATGACGTTCTTTGGAATATCTCACAGCTTCATCCAGTGCACCTTGTGCAATTCCCAATGCCTGCGAGGCAACCATTGGACGAGACTTATCTAAAATTTTCATCGCAATCATAAATCCCATGCCTTCTCTACCTATTAAATTTTCTTTAGGAATTTTTACATCTTCGAAGATTAATTCTCGAGTACATGATGCTCGAATTCCCATTTTGTTTTCCTTTTTTCCAAAAGTAAATCCCTCTATTCCTTTTTCCAGAATAAATGCAGAAGAGCCACGAGTTCCTTTGGATTTATCAGTCAATGCAAAAATCGTATAGATTTCCGCTTCACCCCCATTTGTGATCCACTGTTTCGTTCCATTAAGAATATAATAATCGCCATCTTTTTTTGCAGTTGTTTTAATTCCACCTGCATCAGAACCAGCATCAGCTTCCGTAAGGGCAAACGCAGCTAATTTTTCTCCTGCTGCAGCTTGTGGCAGATATTTTTTCTTCTGTTCTTCATTTCCGTTTAGTAGTATCGGATAAATTCCTAATCCTGTTCCACCTAATGCAAGCGCTATTCCACTATCTACACGGCTTAGTTCTTCCATTATAATAACCAAGTCCATAACTTTACCGCCAAAGCCATCATACTCTTCTGGTAAAAGAACTCTGAACAAATCTGTTTGAGCCATAACTTTTACTATATCCCATGGGAAGATAGCTTCTTCATCGTATTTTTCACGAACTGGCTTCATCTTCTCTTCTGCTACCTGACGTGCCATTTCCTTTATTTCTTTCTGTTCTTCTGTTAAGAAATATTCCATGTATCCTCCAAAATAATATTTACATAATAACTATAATTATATATTTTTTTAGTGCTTTTATTTGTCAAGAAGTTCAATAAATGTTAAAATAAGTTGTAATTATTTATAATATTTTTTTGTAAATCCTGTTATAAAAACACCTTTTTTAGTAAAAATTGATTTAATGAAGCCATAAAGTAACCCTAATCCATAAGCCACAACCTGTGTTGACAATGTTACTGTTGAGAGTAATCCAACTATGCCTGATTTATATTTTAGAGTAGATTGAACAAATGCGAATCCTATTACAAAAACTATCAAGGCAATTTCAAATAAAAATAGATATCTAATTAAGGGAAACCAGAATGAAAAAAACAAAGTAAGTAAAAATATCAAAATTACAAAAGTAGGCAAACAATGAACAAGCTTCAGCATATTCTTATCTATTTTTCCAAGGTTGATACGCGTAACCCCCCAGTTAAATATCTGTTTGAAAAATCTTTTTAGATTAGTTCTTCTTTTATGATAGACAAAAACATCAGGTAGGAATTTAATTTTGAAACCTGCTTTATAAATACGATTTGAAAAATCCATATCCTGTCCATGTCTGAGTTCGTTCATACCGCCGATTTTTTCGTAAACCTTTCTCTTGATTCCCATATTGAAGCTACGTGGATAGTATTTTGCGAGCTGTTTGCCTTTTGAACCGCGCGTGCCGCCGGTTCCAATAAAGGAAGTCATTGAGTAGTTAATCGCTTTGAGAAAAGGTGAAAAGCTCTTATGGCAGGTGTCCGGACCGCCAAAAGCATCGAAATCATTTTCTTGTAAATGTTTCTGCAAATTTTCAATGTAGTTTTCTGAAGCAGTGCAATCGGAATCAATAAAGACAAAAATATCTCCATTTGCTTCTTCCATACCTTTATTTCTGGCTGCCCCAGGTCCCTGATTTTCTTGATAGAAATATTGAAGGTTTAACAATGAATTATACTTTTCTACAATTTCTTTTAGATTATCTTCTGAACCATCATCAACAATAATTATCTCAAATTTTTTCAAGGATTGAACACTGAATGAAGCGAGAAAATCGTTAATTTCATCAGCACGATTATATGCTGGAACGATAATTGAGATGAGTTTTAATTTATCCATTTTTTATTTTCTTAATTCTAAAAGCCGCAACAACAATCAGACCTAAAAATGCTAAAATATGTGCAAAAACAGAAACATGATAATATTTGATGAAAGTTTCCGGAATGAACTCAAAGAGGATTTTGTGTTTACCAGCAGAATCAATATAAACTGAACGCAAAATATGGTCAGTTTTATAGATTTCAGTTTCTTTTCCATCCACAAAACACTTCCAACCCTTTGGATAATAAATTTCGGAAGCTACAAAAAGAGTTGGTTTATCTGTAAAAATTTCATATTTCATTTGATTAAATGAAGCATTTTCCAGTTTTACATAAGAGGAATCTGGAGATTG